>JBDTCQ010000293.1:0-6289 GCA_039923515.1 Dokdonella sp. | reverse complement strand
AGGGCCAGGGTACGCCACGTTGCTTTATGGTTTGCAGCAAGCCAAGCAGCTCATCGAGCAAAGCTCGGGAGAAATACGGCGGGCCCCCATTAGTCGCGGCGGGCAATGTAACCCATAATGTATTATTTGCCTTTGAGTCAAAAAATGTATCGACGTGGAACGTGGTTGAATCGCACTGAAAGAGATTTACGGCATTCATGAGGCTCTCCTGTTGCCATGGAGCACCCTTGGGGAGAAAGCGCTCGTCAACTGGTGAACTCTCCCGCTTGGAGAGTCCTCGTGCGCAGATCGTGCTCTTTTGATACAGCGAGCGCCACATTGGTGCCGCCGAACCCGGCCGAAAGCGAGAGCGCGTGTTCGACTTCGTGGGCAGATTGCGCCTGTCCGGCGACATGATGCAGGGCGCACTCCGGGTCGACCTGGTCGAGATGGGCGGTGGCGGGCAGGAATGAATCGACAATGGCTAGCACACAGGCAGCCAGCTCGATCGCGCTGGCTGCACCGAGCAGGTGGCCATGAATGGACTTGGTCGCGCTGACCGGAAGTCTCGCCACCTCGTTCGCGAACACCTCGCGGATTGCCGCAACTTCGACCGGATCGCCGCCCCGGGTAGCGGTGGCATGCGCATTGAAGTAGTCCACTTGGCCCGGATTCAACCGCGCATCCTGCAAGGCCGCGCGCAAAGCAGCGGCCTGACCTTTCGGGTGTGGCGAGCCGATGTGGTGACCGTCCGAGGCGATCCCGTAACCAGACAGCCTGGCGTAGCAGTCCACGCCGCGTTGTTCGGCGCTACGGCGGGACTCAAGTACGAAAAATACGGCACCTTCGCTGAGCACCAGGCCGCTGCGGTCGATGGAAAAGGGGCGGCAACTGCGGCCGACATCGCCCTGAGCCGGTTCGGCCAAGGCGCGTAACCCGCCCCACAAGGCCATGAAAGTGGGGGTAAGTGCCGCTTCCGCGCCGCCTGCCAGGGCGATGTCGAGGTAGCCATCACGGATCGCCCGGCACGCTTCGCCGATCGCCACGCCCGAGGACGAACAGGCGCTGCTGTTGGTGACCACTGGACCGAGGATCTTGTGGCGTATCGAGATCAGCGCAGGCGCGGCATTGAGCATGCTCGCCATGATCGTGAACGGCCTGGACATTTCCACATGATCAACATGAAACTGGCGCACCCAGTCGTGCTCGGTCGTCACTCCACCGGCAACCGACCCGTAGTAGACGCCTGCGCGTTGTTCGTGGTTGGCAAATCCTTCGATGCCGGCATCCTCGATCGCCTGATTCGCCGCAAGCATGGCGAGCTGACTGCAACGATCGAGATAGGGAAGTTCGAGCTTGGAGAACTGACCGCTGAAGTCCTCTTCGATCACGCCGGCCGGAAACGCTTTCGACATGAGCTCCGATTGCCAGAGACGAATTCCGGAGCGGCTCGCACGCAGGCTTTCGCACAGCGCAGAGACGCTCGATCCGATCGGCGAGACAACGCCAATCCCGGTGATCAGCACATCATCCGCCTGGCCGGTCATCTTCAATCCGTACCAGTATTCCGTTCGATCAGCGCGGCGACATCCTGCAAAGTTGCGTCACGCGGCAGGCTCATATCAGCCAGCTTGATGCCGAGGCGATCTTCGAACTCAAGCATGACATCGAGCAACATCATCGAGTCGAGCCCGAGTTCACCCAGCGGCCGGTCCGACCGAACAGCCTGCGCAGGAATGTCGAATCGCTCGCTGAGAAATTCCCCCAGCATCGCAAGAATTTCCGACTGATCGGGCTTTGACATGATCACGCTTCCTCTCACAAGGTCGAACAACCTCATGCCACATGCTAGCTGACGGCATGTTTTTGCGCATCCGCAACGGGCGGCGACAGCTCGCTACCCGGAGTGGGCGTGCCGGCGCGCGGGATGAGCGTGCCGCTGGGCAAAGCTTGGTTGCAGATTGGGGCGAGGCGCCATTCACGCCTCACTGACTCACCGGCAGGCCTTGCGCGAAGCTCGATCCGCGGAAATCGTGGCCTGCGTGGGTGACGATCGGGGGCGCTGGTCAAGCCAGTGCGCGCAATGGCGGCCGACTCGCCGGAACCCGTGGGTCGAGCCGCTTGAGCGTTTCGCGGGCCTTGTCCTGAATCTGCCGAGCCAGCCCGGTTTCCCAGTCGAGTGTGCCGATATCACGCAGGACGCTGCAGGCGACGCAATCCTGGGCGCGGCTGTTCGGGCAAGCGCTGGGGTCATTCAGTGTCGCCCGACTCCACTGTCTCAGCGTTTCAGCGACGTAAGGCGTCCAGCGCGCCGCCGCGATTCGCTGGAGTGTCGATAGTGAAGCTGCACATTGCTGATCATGATCGGTGAACATGGAAACTCCGTGGGTAGTCGGCCTTGCGTCAGCATGCAGGGACTGACGATGCAGGCTTATCGACTGGCTCACCCCAGAAGTGTGAAGCGCGACACGCTGGATCGTACTTCGCAGAAATCGGAACCTCGGCCTTGCCGCGCGCGCCCAGTCAATCGCCGATGTCAGCGAGCTCGGGCAGGAAGTCCGAGTATCGTCGCCAACGGCCGACTGATCTCGAATGAACTTGCTGGCGTGCCTGCCAGACACTCGCCGTGCTGATCGCCGTAGCCTGTTCAAAATTTGCAGCCGGCGCGTCGGATTCGAGTCCAAGAAAGCCGCGAACGCGTGCGATGGTCGAGTCGGGTTCGCCGACCAGCGACTCATAGTCGAGTTCGAGGATCGGCACGGGCAGCGATTTCCGCCAGTGCGCCATCAATGCCGCCTGACCGCGTGCGTAGTCGGCGATGTCTCCGAAATCATAGCCCCAGGCCATGTCCTCATGGGCAAAGTGCTGACTCCAGAGTGACAGCGCGGTGTCACGAAGGTCGCGACGACAGTGAATGATTTTTGCGTGCGGCAGCATCGCCGCAATCAAGCCGAGATGGCGAAAGTTGAGCGGATTCTTGTCGATGTGAAAACGCGCCGGTGCGTCATCCTGGCGCAACTGCGCGAGGCAGAAATTTCCGGCCGCGGTCAGGTTCGATGAGGAAGGACGCGGGCCTAGTTGGCGCGCCAGCGCGGCAATCCAGTTCAACTCGCCGCGGCTGCGAATCTGCGCATCACGGGCGAGCAGGGTTTCAACCAGCGTCGTGCCGGAGCGCGGCAAGCCGACGATGAAAACCGGTGCGGTCGGATTGGAAACCTGCGAACGTGCGAATGCCGGCGCGTGCATCTGTGCATCGATAGAGTGCTGCCAGGCTTTGCGATCCCAGCGGTGACCTTTGCGCCAGTCGGCATTGGCGCGCCTGAACACGTTGACGGATTCGGCAATCTCACCCAGATCATCGAGCGCCTTGCCGAGCGCGAAGCCAAGCGCGATGCGCGTGTCCTCGGCAAGATCCGGACGCGCCGCGCCAAGCTGCAATGCGCGCAGGTCCTCGTCGTTCGGATCGACAAATTGGTGCGTATGCGCAAGCCGCAGCCAAGTTGATGCCTGATCCGGATCGAGTGCGAGCGCCGCGCGCAGATGCACCTGCGCCTCCTCGAAACGGCCAAGACTCAAGGCTATTTCACCAGCCCGGCGCAACAGCAGTGGATCTTGCGCAGGGTCGGCGAGCAGAGCGGGCAGCAAGCTGTCGGCTTCTTCATGACGTGCGCACTCGCACAGGAACGAGAGCACGCGGCGATCGGCTTCGAGACTGCGCGGCTCGTGATGCCACAGCGCCAACATGACCTTGGCCAGCGCCTTCATGCGCCCCTGCTCGCGCAGCAGATGGGCCAGCGAGACGCTTGCATTGGCATGCGCGGGATCGAGTGAGATTGCCTTGTCCAAGGCGATCTCGGCTTCTGCCGGCTGACCGCTCATGCGCAACGCGTTGCCATGCAAATAGTGCAACTGTGCTGCGTCAGGCAGGTTCTGAACGCCGACTTCGAGCAATGAAGCCGCCGCCGCCGGATCACTGCGCAACAACAACTCGCCCGCGACACGCCACTCCGATTCAGCGGCTTCAGCGTTGCGCAAGCGCTCAATCAACGACAGCGGGTTGCTGCCCGGCAACAAGGAAGCCAGATGTTGGAGCGCCCGCAGGAATGAACTCGTACTCATCCTTCAATCCTCCCGGCGTGGTAACTATCGGCACTCAGATCGAGTAATACATCTGAAATTCGAGTGGGTGCGTGGCCGCGCGGAAGCGGGTGACCTCGTGCATCTTGATCGCGATATAGCTGTCAAGGAAGTCGTCGGAGAAAACGCCGCCGGCGGTCAGGAAGGCACGATCCTTGTCGAGGGCTTCAAGGGCTTGGTCGAGGCTCGCGCAAACCTGGGGGATGTTCTTTTCTTCTTCGGGCGGCAGATCATAGAGATCCTTGTCCGAGGGTGGGCCCGGATCGATCTTGTTGAGGATACCGTCGAGGCCGGCCATGAGCAGCGCGGCGAACACGAGATAGCCGCTGTTGACCGGATCCGGAAAGCGGACCTCGATGCGCCGACCCTTGGCATTGTTCACGAATGGAATACGGCAACTGGCCGAACGGTTGCGTGCCGAGTAGGCGAGCATGACCGGCGCCTCGAAGCCCGGTACCAGGCGCTTGTAGCTGTTGGTCGTGGCGTTGGTAAACGCGTTGAGTGCACGCGCGTGCTTGAAGATGCCGCCGATGTACCACAGCGCGGTCTGCGAGAGGCCGCCATAGAGATCACCGGCAAAAAGATTGGTGCCGCCCTTGGCCAGCGACTGATGCACATGCATGCCGGAGCCGGCGTCGCCGACCAATGGCTTTGGCATGAAGCAGGCGGTCTTGCCGTACTGATGCGCGACATTGCGGATCACGTACTTCATTGCAATCAATTCATCGGCCTTGCGTACGAGGGTATTGAAGCGCATGCCGATCTCGCACTGGCCAGCCGTGCCGACTTCATGGTGATGCACCTCGACGACCTGGCCGATGCGCTCAAGGGTCTTGCACATCTCGCTGCGAATGTCCTGCAGCGAATCCACCGGCGGCACTGGAAAATAGCCGCCCTTCACACCCGGGCGATGTCCGCTGTTGCCGCCTTCGAAACGCTTGTTGCTCGACCACGCTGCCTCGTCTGATTCAATCTCGAACGAGGCTCGGCCCATGTCGTTCTGCCAGTGCACGGCGTCGAAGATGAAGAACTCCGGCTCCGGGCCGAAGAACGCGGTGTCGGCGATGCCGGTGGATTTGAGAAAGGCTTCAGCACGGCGTGCGATTGAACGCGGATCGCGCGTATAGGCCTGCATCGTGTGCGGCTCAAGCACGTCACAGGTGAGAATCAGGGTCGGATCGGCCATGAACGGATCGAGGATGGCAGTAGCCGGATCCGGCATCAACACCATGTCGGACTCGCTGATGCCCTTCCAGCCAGCGATCGAGGAGCCATCGAACATCTTGCCGTCTTCAAAGAACGCCTCGTCGACCGACTGGGCGGGGAAGGTCACATGATGCTGGGTGCCTAGCATGTCGACGAAACGCAGGTCGACGAATTCGACCGCATGGTCGCTGATCAGCTTGAGCACGTTGGCAACGGACATGGAGGATCCTCGTTGGTTGCGGAGGCGGCGCCAGGGCCGCGCGGATTCGGGGCGCGATTCTCGCATGATCGGCCGGGTGGATTGCAGGCTGGGCTATGCTTGCGCGCTTTCGTCGCCAGGATTTGCCGCGTGCCCGATCTGATCCAAATCATCCTGCTCGGTCTCATCGAGGGCACCACCGAGTTTCTGCCGATCTCAAGCACCGGCCATCTGCTCATCGCCCAGCATTGGCTCGGCGCGCGCTCGGATACTTTCAACGTCGTCATCCAGGCCGGGGCCATCCTCGCGGTGACCCTGATCTACTGGAAGCGATTGTGGCAACTTGCCAGTGGCTGGCGTGAGGCAGCCAATCGCGAATATCTGCTCAAGCTGATGGTCGCCTTCGGTATCACCGCGATACTGGGTTTTGTCGTCACCCGACTCGGCTTCAAATTACCCGACAAGGTCACCCCGATCGCGATCGCCTTGATCGTCGGCGGTTTCTGGATTCTTGCCGCCGAAGCGGTCAGCGCGCGCCGGCCACCCAGCGAAAAAATCACTTGGACGGTGGCGATCTTGGTCGGTCTCGCCCAGATTGTCGCGGCCATCTTTCCCGGCACTTCACGCTCGGCGACGACGATCTTCATCGCCATGCTGGCCGGAACCAACAATCGCGCCGCTGCGACGGAGTTCGCCTTCCTGGTCGGTATCCCGACCATGTTTGCCGCCAGCGGCTACGCGGTGCTGGAGTACTTCCTCAAGGGCAGC
>JBDTCQ010000292.1:0-9805 GCA_039923515.1 Dokdonella sp. | reverse complement strand
TTCGGCAATGGTCAACTTCGTCACCCAAACGGTGGGCGGGAAGGTCGACGGCCGCTACAACGCGCTGAGCTACGACGTCGGACGCCTCTGGCATGAGGACGATGATGCGCAAGAAGGTTCGGTCAATCAGCTGCGCAAGGCGGTCGCCAACGACCCGAAACTGCGCGTACTGATCGCCCACGGCTGGGATGATCTGTCCTGCCCGTTCATGGTGTCGGTGCTCGCGGTCGACCAGATGCCGGCCATGGGCGACCCAAGTCGCGTATCGGTCAAGAATTATCCCGGCGGCCACATGTTCTATTCACGCCCGGACAGCTCGGCGATGCTGCTCAAGGACGTCAAGGCCTTGTACGACGCCCAGTAGTTCGCCGCGCAGCGGGCAGCATCGAGGGAATATCCGCAGAAACGAGCGGGCGCGGTTACAATGCGCGCCCCGTTTGGTTCCCGCGGCATCGAGGCTCCCGACCGACGGATTTGATGCGTCCAAGCCTGCCGCTGCGACGTCGAACTCATCCGGAGGACATCATGAGCACATCCTGGACGACAGAAGACGCCCGCCACACCTACGCGATTGCGAACTGGGGTGAGGGCTATTTCGACGTGGGCGCCGACGGTGCCATCCTGGTCAAACCCCGTGTGGACGACGGCCCGGCATTGAATCTGCCGGCCATTGTCGCGGCGGCGCGCGCAAGCGGATCGCGTCTGCCGTTGCTGGTTCGTTTTGCCGACATCCTCAACGATCGGCGTGCGCGCCTGCAGGCTGCGTTTGCCAAGGCAATGTCCGATTCGAATTACACAGGCGGCTATACCGCGATTTATCCGATCAAGGTCAACCAGCAGAAAAATGTGGCTGGCGAACTTGCTGCCGGTGGCGGTGCGGGGTTTGGTTTGGAAGCAGGTTCCAAGCCGGAGTTGATGGCCGTGCTCGCACTGGCCAAACCCGGCAGCGTGGTCATCTGCAACGGCTACAAGGATCGCGAATACATCCGCCTGGCCCTGATCGGACGCAAGCTCGGTCTCGAAATCTTCATCGTCATCGAGAAGCCCTCGGAACTGCGTTACGTGATCGAGGAGGCGCAATCGCTCGATGTCGAACCGCTGCTCGGCGTGCGCATGCGCCTGAAAAGTCTGGGCGCGGGCAAGTGGCAAAACTCGGGTGGTGACAAGGCCAAGTTCGGCCTGACCCCGCGCCAGTTGCTGACCCTGATCGAGCAGCTCAAATCGGCCCATCTCTCGCATACGCTCAAGCTGCTGCATTTCCACATGGGTTCTCAGATGTCGAACGTGCGCGACATTGCGCGCGGCATGCGCGAAGCGGTGCGCTACTTTGTCGAACTTTCGCAATTGGGTTTGCCGATCCAGTACATGGATGTCGGCGGCGGACTCGGCGTTGATTACGAAGGTACGCGCTCGCGCTCGGAATGTTCGATCAACTACGGCCTCGATCAATATGCCTCGAGCGTGGTCGGTGCGCTGGCCGAAGCCTGCACCGAAAACAAGCTGGCACATCCGCATGTGCTGACCGAGTCGGGGCGTGCGTTGACCGCGCATCATGCCGTGCTTGTGGTCAATGTCAGCGAGGTGGAGGAGTCACCGCGCGGAGCAGTCCCGGCATTGCGCGAAGATGAGCCAGCCGTGCTGCGCCGCCTGCGCGAAGTGCATGCCGAAATAGGCGCACGTCCGCCGACCGAGCTCTATCACGAGGCGCAATACCATCTCGCCGAAGGCCAGTCGCTGTATGCGCTCGGCCAGTTATCGCTGGCTGATCGCGCCCAACTCGATGATCTCTACTACGCGATCGTCAACGCCGTACACGCGCACCTGAAGCCCGATGAGCGATCACATCGGCAGGTACTCGATGAACTCAACGAGACCTTGGTCGACAAGTATTTCGTCAACTTCTCGGTGTTCGAGTCGGCACCGGACATCTGGGCGATCGATCAGGTATTCCCGATCGTGCCGATCAGCGGGCTCGATCGGGAACCGGACCGGCGCGGCGTCATCGCGGATCTGACCTGCGATTCGGATGGCCGCATCGATCATTATGTCGATGCCGATGGCGTCGATGTCAGCCTGCCGCTGCACGCGCCGGCGCCGGGTGAAACCTATCTGCTCGGACTGTTCATGGTCGGTGCGTACCAGGAAACCCTGGGCGACATCCACAACCTGTTCGGCGACACCGATACGGTGAGCGTAAAGCTGACCAGCGATGGCTACGAAATCTGTCACCAGCGCCACGGTGATACGACCGACGTGATGCTCGACTACGTCGGCTACGACCTCGCCGCCTTGCGCGCCGAGTATCGCAACAAGATTGCCGCCGCCGGCATCAGTGGCGATCTGGCGCAGAAACTGGAGGCCGACCTCGAAGCCGGCCTCACGGCCTACACCTATCTTGCGGAGACAGCACAATGAGCGACATCAAGGCTGGTTTTGTCGGACTCGGCGCGATGGGGCAACCGATGGCCGGGCATCTGTCGCGCGCTGGTCTGCTTGCCTCCGTGTGGACGCGCACGCCAGCCAACACCAAGGCGATCGCAGCGGAATTCAATCTCGCCGAACCGGCATCACTGGCCGAACTGGCCGCGCGCTGCAACGTGATTGCCTTGTGCGTTCCGGCCGATGCCGATGTGCTCGCCGATGTCGCGCTGATTGCGGCCAACGCGCAGCCAGGCACGATCGTCATCGATCATTCAACCGTATCATCGGTAACCGCCTGCGAAGCACGCGAGCGCATGTTGGTTGCGGGCGGCGAGTTCATCGATGCACCAGTTTCGGGTGGCGTCGAAGGCGCACGCAACGGCAAGTTGTCCGTGATGGTCGGTGGCGAAGCCGCGGTACTCGAACGCGTGCGACCGGTGCTCGAATGCTATGCGGCACGCATCAACCACATGGGCAGCATCGGGGCTGGCCAGAACACCAAGGCGGTCAACCAGGTGTTGGTCGCGGGTATTGCCCAAGGTGTCTGCGAAGGGCTCGCGCTTGGTGCGGCACTGGGTCTCGAAGCCGACACCCTGATCTCAACCCTGCTCACGGGCGCTGCCGGAAACTGGTTCCTCGACAAGCGTGGCGCGACGATGTTGCGTGATGAGTTCAAGGTCGGCTTCAAGCTCGCCCTCTTGCACAAGGATCTCAAGATCGTCCGCGAACTTGCGCGCGATGCCGGCACTGATCGCAGCGTGATCGAGAAATCACTGGCCGACTATGCCGTGCTGATGGCGCAGGGGCATGGCGAGGAAGACATCTCCGCCCTGATCCGTTTGAAGCGCACTCCGCCGGCGCGGGCCTAACGTATTGTTCACGCGAGCGGGTCTAGGCTCCGCGACGGCGTCGCTTTTGGCGAATCGATCACATTGCAACGCACACGTGATGGCATGGCGCGGTCCTCCGCGCGAAACTCGTTCGTTCCTCCAGGAGGTACTGCCGATGCGTTTCCTTCGATATATTTTTCTCTTTACCTGCACTATTGCGTGGGCAACCGCGCCGGCCCAGACCATTCCGGGCCTTTCGGTAGTCGCCGTGCCGGGCAGCTATTCGGAACCCGTCGCCGTGCGTGCGCCGCATGACGGCAGCGGGCGGATCTTCATTGTGCAAAAAAACGGGCAGATCAAGATCGTCAAGAACGGCGTCGCACTCGGCACGTCATTCCTGACGGTTTCGGTGACGACCGCCAGCGAAAGCGGCCTGCTCGGCCTCGCCTTCCATCCGAACTTCGGTAAGGCGGGATTGCCGCACAATGACGAGTTCTATGTCGCCTATACGCGCCCCAGCGCCGATCCGCGCTTGGGCAGCACGCCGGATCAGGTGATTGCGCGTTACACGGTTCCGTCGCTGGGTTCCGATGTCGCCAATCCGACCGGCACGATCGTGCTGCGCGTGCCCGATCTCGCCAGCAATCACAACGGCGGCGACATCCATTTTGGGCCGGATGGTTACCTGTATTACTCGATGGGCGACAGCGGTGCGCAGAACAACCCCTACCACTTCGCCGAATGTCTGTGGAAGAAGCCGGCGACCACCGGAAGCGCCTGCGGCGACCCCTCGGGAACCCAGTACTACCTGCTCGGAAAAATCCTCCGCATCGACGTCGACACTCGCGGCGGCGCCGTTACCGCAGACATGTGTGGATCAGCGGGCATCAGCCCAGCGCAGTATTCCATCCCGCCAAGCAACCCGCATGTCGGCACCGCCAATACCTGCGATGAAATCTACCTGCATGGTTTCCGCAACCCCTGGCGATTCAGTTTCGACCGCCTGAGCGGCGATCTCGTTATTGGCGACGTCGGCCAGAACACCTACGAAGAAGTGACCGTGCAGCCGGCTGGAACGGGCGGCGACGATCATGGCTGGAGCCGGTGCGAGGGCCGTCACTATTTCGACGCTTCGGGCACCGGAACCACCTGTCCGGCGACGACAGGAACGATTGCGCCGGTCATCGAATACAGTCATTCCTTCGGATGCGCCGTTTCTGGCGGGTACGTCTACCGCGGCCCTTCGTTGCGTCTTCGCGGCACCTACTTCTATGGCGATTCGTGCGCGAGTGCCCTTTGGTACGCGACGGCCGGCGCAGCGCAAACGAACTGGTTGCCTTCCGGTATCCAGAACACGGGCCTTGCTGTCGGAGCGCCGTATGGCTACGGCGAAGACGAGGCTGGAAACCTCTATATCGCGCAGTCGAACGGCGTGATCTTCAAGATCGTGTCGGATTTCATCTTCGACAACGGCTTCGACAACTGAAACATCCGTATGACACGGCGGATCACGGTCCGTCGTGCCGGGGTTGGTCAAGATGCACATCACTCTCCCGGCTGGAGCCAATCCGCGCGGCGATGATGCGCACTCAGCATCGCGCCCGCGCTGAAATCAGGCCATTCCGAGTTGCCTGATTGTTCGTCCCAAACGGGGAGGGCTTCGCTACGGCACCGCCGCTGTCCACTCCGGCGTGGCGAATTTTTCTCGGGCCAACTGCTCGGCAAGGGCCAATTCGTTCTCGGTCAGGCGGTCATCGATCAAGCCGTATTTGAAGCGGAACGTCTCGATCATGCGCTTGATGATTGTTTCCCTCGGCAGGCCGGTCTGGCTGCGCAGTGGATCAACCCGTTTCGCGGCGCTGACGGTGCCTTTGTCGGAAAGTTTTTCGCGACCAATGCGCAACACCTCGAGCATCTTTGTACTGTCGATGTCATACGCCATCGTGACGTGATGCAACACGGCGGAGCCGCGGCGGGTTTGCGCGGCGCCGGCGATCTTGCCCGCCGGTGAGGTGATGTCGTTGAGTGGCTGATAGCTGGCCTGGATGCCGAGCACCGCGAGCGCATCGATCACCCAACTGTCCATGAGCTGGTAGGACTCCTGGAACGACATCCCGGCGACGAGCGAAAGTGGCGCGCAAATCGAATAGGTGATCGTATTGCCCGGCTCGATGAACATCGCCCCGCCGCCGCTGATCCGGCGGACCACCTCGATGCCATGGCGTCGCGCTGCTTCGCTGTCAACTTCGTTGCGCAGCGACTGATGGCGCCCGATCACGACCGCCGAACTCGCCCATTCCCAGACGCGCAGGGTCGGTTTTCGGCGTCCGCACGAGACTTCGGTGGTCAGCACCTCGTCCAGCGCCATGTGCATGCTCGGTGACTTCGCGCCCTCATGGATCACTTGCCACTCGTGGTCATGCCAGGATGTGCGGCTCATGGCGCGGCTCCGTCGATGGCGCGGCGTACAGCGGTCGCCACACCCAGCGGCGTGATTCCATAGAGACTGACCTCTTCGTCCAGCGCGGAGTCGATTGCGCGGGTCAATGTATCGAGTGATGCATCGGCAGCCAATCCGTCCAGTGCCGCATTGATGGTATCCAGCGCCGAGTCCGGTTCGATGAAGAAGTCACCACTGACGCGAGTGCTCGTAAGTCTCCCGCCGCTTACGTCCAGATCAACCACAACAAGCTTGCCGCCTGGAACCTTGTATTCCCCGTGCATTTATCCGCTCCACCAGGATATCTGCAGCAATTGTACTGATCTCATCGTGTCTTTTGGGCAAGCCCAAGGTTTCGGCATGAACACGGTGAGATTTGCTCCCGACACGAAGAGAACGCATGCTGCCGAGGCGTCGCAACGCCTGTCATCGATCCGATGATACTGCGCGAGCGAGAGCCCGGAGCGGCGTCGATTGCAGCGCGCCCTCCCGCCCGAAAGGAAAATGTCTCTTTGGACCAATGATCCTCTGCGAGTCGGATTCGTTGCCGTTAATGCGGACACTTTCAAGCAGGCCGACTTTCTGCCCTTCACACGGCCGGTCGTAATGTCAGATGATCGCCGAGCCGCATCAACGTAATCACATCCTGCCGGTTGTGATCGAGTACGCGGGCGAGATTCACGCTCGATTGCCCGCGCAGGTAAGCGAGCCATGCAGCGGGCGCTTCGGAGCCCGGCAGATCATCCTCACGAATGATGCGCAGCACTTCGCGTTCGATTGTCGCGAGTCTGCAGTTGACGAGGTGGTGCTTGTAGACCCGACGGACTGGATGCAGCCAATCGATATGCGGAAGCTCGGCGAGTCGGTGGTTGACGCGGTTCAGTCGCAGGCGGCCTTTCAACAAGGGCGCGTCATAACTCTTGCCGTTGTAGCTGACCAGGACGGTGTCGGACGAGAGCCAGTCGGCGAACATCTGCAACATCGCGCGTTCGCCGGCAATCGCGGTCAAATAAAGTTGGCGCACCGTGAGCTTGTCGTCTTTCCACGCGGCCACGCCGATCATGAATGCGCGTGTGCCGACGCCTCCGGCAAGTCCGGTGGTTTCGGTATCGAAACAAAGCAGCCTTCTTCGATCGAGTGGTTGTTCGCAGATGGCAGGCACCTCGATTGTCGTCGGCGCTTCGTAGGTCAATACCGTTTCGACGTAGTGCAGTCCCGGCGCAATCTCCTCGCCGGCAGGCGCTTTCAATACCCGACGCTGAGAATGTTCGCGCCGGCGGATCAACGTTCGCAACGCGTCGAACCGGCGTTGCTTTTCTCCCGGTTGCGAGAACGACGGGCACGACAAGGAAGTCGATGATTCTGCCGCTGGTCGGTAGACCGCGGGTGCTGACTCCAGACCGGCGTCCTTGCGCAATCGGCGCAACCTGTCGGCAACGAGGCTCATGCGTCGAGCAGGGCGAGCACACTCGCAGCTGATTCGCGCTGATTCGCGCCCGGACTCTCATCCGCTTCGGTTACCGGGCCGATGCAGGCCGGGCAACCACCCGTACAGTCACAACTTTCGACCAACACCATGGCTTCGCGAACGAGCAATTGCGCGCTGCGGAACAGCGGTTCGGCCAAGCCCATGCCGCCGGGAAAGTTGTCATAAAGATAAAGGGTCGGCAGAAACGCATCGCTCTGATCCGGGTCTGTCGGCTTCCCGCCGGCCTCCCGCCACTGACCGCGACCATTGCCGTCCCGCGTGGCGAACCATGCCGCGTCGCCTGAGCCCACCGCTTTCTGAAGATCGCCGCCATCGGCCATCGCGCGCAACGAGGCGACCGTGTGCAGGGCATAGGCCGCGCCGAGGAATCCGTCGAGGGCTTCCTGACGATTGGTAAAGTGGGTTTCGAGCGTGGACTGGGTCAACTGCCACCAGAGCGCACTCGTGTGCAACTCCTGATCGGGCAGGTTGACCGGTCCATAGCCGATGTTCTCGTGACTGTAGAAGCGGATTTTTTTGTAGCCCGAGACGCGTCGAACCACGTGCACCTCGCCGTGATGGCAGGTGCCGTGCCCGGCAATGGCGCCGTCAAAGCGTTCCAGCACCTTGAGCCGCGTGTAGTCGATGGCATCGGTGTAGTAATCGGCTGTCGTGCGGGTGACGAATGCCTTGCGACCTTCCCAGTCGAGACGCTCGACCTGGAAAGGTCTCGACTGGACCATATAGATCGCCCCTTCGTACAGGGTGAGCGCGGCACTCGAATAGTCGACTTCGGCGATGACGGTCTGGCGGCCATCGGTTCGATCAACGACCACGAAGTTGCCATCAGCGACCGAGCGCAGGCTGACGGCTCCGGCCGGATAGCTGTCGGCGATCCAGTCCCAGCGTTCGCCTTCGTGGTGAAGCACTCCGGATTCGGCCAGCACTTCAAGAAACTCGTCGACGCCCGACTCGCCAAAGCGATCACCTGCGGTAAAGGGCAGTTCAAACGCCGCGCAACGGATGTGATCGAGCAGGATCAGCAGTTGGTCAGGTGCAATGCGCGCGTGCTCGGGAGATGCCGAATCAAAGAACTCCGGATGACGCACAACGTACTGGTCGAGTGCCTGGCTTGAGGCGACCATGATGCCGAGTGACGGCTTGTGACGCCGCCCAGCACGGCCCAAGCGCTGCCACGTTGCCGCGATGGAACCTGGGAAACCGTTGAGGATCGCCACATCCAGTGCGCCGATGTCGACGCCGAGTTCCAATGCGGAGGTACTGACCACCCCATCGACGTTGCCTGCGCGCAGCGCCCGTTCCGTCTCGCGCCGTTCGGTGGGCAGGTAGCCGCCGCGATAGGCGCGGATGCGCACCGGTTTGCGGGGATCGTGGTCAAACACGTCCTTCAGATACTTGGTCAGCACTTCAACCATCAGCCGCGATTGCGCAAACACGATCGTCTTCATCTTGGCGCGGATTGCATGCCGGGCGAGACGCATTGACTGCGATCGCGCCGAGGCGCGAATGCCGAGATCGGGATTGATCACGGGCGGATTCCACAGCAGCACATGGCGCTCACCACAGGGTGCCCCGCTCTGCGTGATCGCATGCACGGGTAAGCCGAGCAATGCTTCGGCATGTTCCTTCGGATTGCCAATGGTCGCGGAGCAAAGAATGAAGGTCGGCGAGACACCATAGAACGCACAGACACGGCGCAGGCGGCGAATCACGTTGGCCACGTGTGATCCGAAAACGCCGCGATAGGTATGCACTTCATCAATGACGACATAACGCAGTGACTCGAAGAACTGCGCCCACTTGGTGTGATGCGGCAGAATCGCCTGGTGCAGCATGTCCGGATTGCTGACGACGATATCGCCTTTGATGCGGATCGCCTGACGCGCGTCACTCGGTGTATCGCCATCGAAAGTGAAGGCGCGCAGGCCGAGCGCACCGGCCGCATTCAGTTCCAGCAGTTCGGCAACCTGATCCTGAGCCAGTGCCTTGGTCGGAAAGAGATACAGCGCCTTTGCTTTCGCCTCGCGGACCGCTTCGATCACGGGCAGGTTGTAGCAGAGTGTTTTTCCCGAAGCGGTCGGCGTGACCACAACCACATGCTCGCCCGCCTGCACGTGATCCCATGCTTCACGTTGATGCGAATAGAGCCTCTCGATGCCGCGGCGCTCAAGCGCCTCACGGACATCGTTCGACAATCCGGGCGGAAACTCGGCGGTGCGTGCCGGTTGTGCGGGCCTGCGAAAGTAGCCGGTGATGCGATCGCCGTATTTGCTGGCCCAGCGCTCGACGAGATGCTCGACCGTGGGCGACGAGGCTTCCTGCACCACGGGTTCATTCGCAATCGTCATCGGGGTGCTCCAAGGTTGGCAGCCGCTTCGTATATGCGGTCGCAGTCTCACAGCGTGCGACCACAGGGTGTTCTTACGGGTTGGCCGACGACTTCAGGATGTCGACAAATAACGCCTCGCGAGTTACCCACCCGCACTGTGGTGACGCAGGACATTTCCAGCCAAACCATTCCCGTGAGGCAGCGTTCGCAGAATGCCGGCTGGACTTGATCGGGGCAGACACCGCTTGTAACTGGAGCTCGCTTACCGTCGTCTGGATCGATTGCTGCTGATGCGT
>JBDTCQ010000291.1:0-5840 GCA_039923515.1 Dokdonella sp. | reverse complement strand
CACGGCGTTTCACAATAAATTTCAGGCTCAAGCCGGGCGGTAGGGCTCCCTTGGATTCAGGCTGGGGCCCAGGAATCTTGAGGCGGATGTTTCGAAAATTATCACCCCGTTCGATCGGATTGACCCGGATTTCAAAGATTTCGTGGTTCGATGTTGTCGAAGAGTCCGGCCCAGTTTCCCGAAATACCCCTTTGCGAACAGAGCTTTGTGATCTCTCGACGGAATTCGGCCCGGGACATCGATTGCGCGCCCAGCGTTTCGAGATGAGCCGAGCAGACCTGCGCGTCGAGCAGCGGAAATCCCTGTGCGGCAAGGCCATGGCACAGACAGAGCAGGGCGACTTTCGAGGCGCTGCTGCGGCGGCTGAACATCGATTCGCCAAAGAACATGCGGCCGATCGCGATGCCATAGATGCCGCCGACCAGTGCGTCACCCTCGTAGACCTCCAGTGAATGGGCATGACCTTCGGCATGCAAATGGCAATAGGCCTCTAACATGACATCGGTTATCCAGGTGCCATCGCCTTCTTGGCGCGGTTCGGCGCAGGCGCGCATGACTTCGGCAAAGGCGTGGTCGGTGCGGATTGTCCAGTCGCACGTTTTCAGCCAGCGTCGCAGCCGACGCGGCACATGCGGGGCTGCGGTTGCGATGACCATGCGTGGATCGGGCGACCACCAGAGTATCGGCTGGCCTTCCGAATACCACGGGAAGATTCCGGACGAATACGCCGCGAGCAGACGTTCGCTGCTTAAATCACCTCCGAAGGCGAGCAAGCCCGCAGGTTCCTCCAGCGCTGTTTCGATGTCCGGAAATGCGATCGAATCAGGGCCGAGCAGGGGCAAGTGGATCATGCCGATGGAACCGCGGCGGCATAGGGCGAGTGGGTCAGCAGATCCTCGCGATACATTTCAAGACCCATTGCCTCGTGCTGCAATGCGTCAGCAATGGCGCTAGCGAAGCGTTGGTCACGGACATGGTGGAACGACTGCGTACGCACCGGAAGGAACCCGCGCGCAATCTTGTGCTCGCCCTGGGCGCCCGGTTCGAAGCGCCGTAAGCCATTCCGGATGCAGTAATCGATGCCCTGGTAGTAGCAGGCCTCGAAATGCAGGCCGGGAATTTGCTCTTCGGTGCCCCAGTAGCGGCCGTACAAGGTATCCGCACTGCGCAGGCAGAGTGCGGCAGCGATGATGCGACCGGCACGTCGGCACAGCACGGCGACAACCTGGCGTGGCATGTATTGGCCGAGATGGCGGAAGAAGCCTTCAGTCAGAGCCGCGTGGTTGCCATGCGCATCGAAGTTGGATTGATAGAGGTGATGCAGGGTCCGCCACTCGCGGTCATCCAGTTCGTCGCCGTGACGAATCTCGCAGGTGACGCCCGCCGTGGCGACTTGCTGGCGTTCCTGGCGGATGTTCTTGCGCTTTTTCGGCTTCAACGCGGCGAGGAAATCATCGAAATCGCTCCAGCCGCGGTTGGTCCAGTGGAACTGCCAGTCGAATCGCGGCAGCCAGCGCGTGCCTGAAAGCACATCCGCACCTGCGTCATCGACGAAGTTCAGATGCGCAGACGAGATTTTCATCGCCGTCACGCGCTGCTCGATCGCCTCAGTCAGTGCTTCCCGCATCGCCACGGCTCTCTCGCCGGCTCCGACCAGCAGGCGCGGGCCAGTGACCGGGGAGTAGGGCACCGCGCAGAGCAACTTCGGATAGTAGGCAAGTCCGTGTCGTTCATAGGCACCCGCCCACGACCAGTCGAACACGAACTCCCCGTGCGAATTGCCTTTCAGATAGAGCGGAGCGGCCGCAACGAGAACGTCGTTTTC
Source organism: Dokdonella sp. (assembly GCA_039923515.1). Taxonomy (GTDB): domain Bacteria; phylum Pseudomonadota; class Gammaproteobacteria; order Xanthomonadales; family Rhodanobacteraceae; genus Dokdonella. Next base: position 4,015 of record JBDTCQ010000291.1, on the reverse strand, counting down.
GTAAAGCCCGAGCGGACACGATTGCCAGCCGAATTCGGTTCGGATGCAGTCATGCTCTTCGAGCCCGGCGAGGAAGGCGTGCGAAACGAACGGATGGTCATTGCCGACCAGTCCGTCCCAGCATCTGGCATCGATATCGCTGATACCCTTGTGCAGGCGGATTTCAAGGGACGGCATGTTGGCTCGGTAGGCTCTTCGTAGGAAGCGGCTTCAGCCGCGATGCTTCTGATTTTCGGCAGCGCCTGCGTGCTCCTGCCTTGCAGGCAACCATGCCATCCATGGCACCGCCTGCAATTGCTCCTGCATTGCAGGCATACATGCCATCCATGGCAATAAGCATCGGGCATGAATGCCCTTCCTACAACGACGACCGCAGCAGCTGCCGGATCCGTATTTTGTAGGAAGCGGCTTCAGCCGCGATGCTCTTGGGCTCAACAGCATCGGGCATGAATGCCCTTCCTACAACAGCGGTAACGACCGCTTTCGGAAGAGTCCTCTCAACCAACCAGGCCAAGCTTGTCGAGGTACTTCTCGGCATCCAGCGCAGCCATGCAGCCAAAGCCTGCGGAGGTGACGGCCTGGCGATAAACCTGATCGGCCACGTCGCCGGCGGCAAATACGCCCGGAACACTGGTTGCCGTCGCGTTGCCTTCGAGTCCGGTGCGGATCGTGATGTAACCGTTGCGCATGTCGAGCTGACCTTCAAAGATGCTCGTGTTCGGGGTGTGGCCGATGGCGACAAACATGCCGGTGACGGCGATATCGCGGGTCGATCCATCGGTGGTGCTCTTGACGCGGACGCCGGTCACGCCGGTTTCATCGCCGAGCACTTCATCGACGCTGTGATTCCAGATGATCTCGATCTTGCCGGCGGCCTGCTTCTCGAACAGCTTGTCCTGCATGATCTTCTCGGCGCGCAGCTTGTCGCGTCGGTGCACGAGCGTGACCTTCTTGGCGATGTTGGCCAGATACAGGGCTTCCTCGACGGCCGTATTGCCGCCACCGATCACGGCGACTTCCTGTTCGCGGAAGAAGAAACCGTCGCAGGTCGCACAGGCCGAAACGCCCTGGCCCTTGAACTTGTCTTCCGATTCGAGACCGAGATACATCGCGGTCGCACCGGTGGCAATGATCAAGGCATCACAGGTGTATTCGCCGCTGTCGCCCTGCAGGCGGAACGGACGTTGTTTGAGATCAACCGTGTGAATGTGGTCGAAGAGGATTTCGGTATTGAATCGCTCGGCATGTTTCTGCATGCGCTCCATCAGGGCGGGGCCTTGCAAGCCCTCGACATCCCCAGGCCAATTGTCGACATCAGTCGTGGTCATCAACTGGCCACCCTGGGCGAGACCGGTGATCATGGTCGGCTTGAGATTGGCGCGGGCCGCATAAACCGCAGCCGAGTATCCGGCCGGGCCGGTTCCGAGGATCAGGAGGCGCGTGTGTTTCGGGGTCGTCATGTATAATCCCGGCCGTTTTCAGGCCTTCTCTGTGGCGATGGTTTTCGATGTCGGCAAATCGCGCAAAGCATGCGGTTGCTGCCGTCACAGTCCGATTTTCAAATCCGACTCCGCGGGCAGCCAGTGATCCGGTCGCCACGCATTCGGCTGATGAGGATGGGGTGCCGGAGAGGATGAATCAAGACGCGGGAACCAAGCCGGCGTCGACAGTTTCGCAAATCGCAACGGCAATGGGCCGCTGCGCCCACTGACCAATCTGGAGATCCTGATGCGCATCGGTATTCCGTCCGAGACCAAGACGCTTGAAGGGCGTGTCGCCCTCATCCCGGCAGCCTGTGCTGATCTGGTCCGTCGCGGCCACGAGGTGTTTGTCCAGTCCGGCGCTGGCACCAAGAGCGGTTTCAGCGACGATGATTTTGTCCGCCATGGCGTCAAGATCGTGGCCGATGCCGCGAAGCTCTACGAAGTCGGCGAGATGATCGTCAAGGTCAAGGAGCCGATTGCTGGCGATCTGGCGCTCTTGCGCAAGGATCACCTGTTGTTTTGTTACCTGCATCTGGCCGCCGAACCGGCGCTGACCAAAAGCTTGGTCGATATTGGCCTGACCGGAATTGCCTTCGAGTCGGTCACGGAGATGGATGGCTCACTGCCGCTGCTCGCGCCCATGTCGATCATCGCTGGTCGCATTGCGGTCCAGGTTGGTACGCACCTGCTGCATCAGCCGGCGGGTGGCAAGGGCAAGCTGCTGGGCGGTCTGCCGGGAACCGATCGTGGCAAGGTTGTCGTGCTCGGCGCCGGTGCGGCTGGCGGCAATTCCGCTGCGCTGGCTGCAGCCGGCGGTGCCAACGTCGTCGTCTTCGACAAGCGACCGGACCGTCTGGCCCAGATGATGGCGCTGGGATCCAACGTCACCGCGCTCTATCCGTACGAGGAATATGTCGCGCGGGAGTTGCGCAATGCCGATCTCGTCGTCGGAGCCGTACTCGTGCCGAGTGCACGTGCGCCACGCGTCGTCACCGCTGCAATGGTCAAGGACATGGAACCCGGCAGCGTCCTCGCCGACATCTCGATCGATCAGGGCGGCTGCTTTGAGACCTCGAAGCCGACCACCTGGAAGGATCCAACCTATGTCGTCGATGGGGTCACCCATTTCGCCGTGACTAACATGCCCGGTGCGGTTCCGCAGACTTCGTCACAGGCGATTTCCGGCGCAATCCTGCCGTATGTGCAACGCCTCGCCAGTGGACCGGCCTGGCGCGACCACGCTCCACTGAAGGGCGGTATCAATGTGGACGCTGGCAAGGTCGTGCATCCGGCCCTGATTGGCTTGGTTTGAACAAAAACAATCGCTTGCCACGATAATTTAAGGTAAGTTCTGCGCGTGGCGCGAGAAACCAAAACCCAGAAACCCCCCCCGCTCAACGACAAGCTGCAACGGCGCTTGCGCGAGGTGGGTTTCATGGTGTTGCTGCCAATCGCGATCTATCTGTTTGTCTGTTTGTGGACCTACGACCCGAATGACTGGGGCTGGTCGCACGCGGGTGGGCAGGAGCAAACGGTCAATTTCGGTGGCAAGATTGGCGCCTATCTCGCTGATTTCCTGTTTTATTTTTTCGGCGCGCTGGCCTATGCGTTCCCGATCCTGTTGCTTCTGGTCGGTGGCTTGGTCGCGCGCGGTGGCGAACGTGCAGAGGCTTCGCCCATTGAACCCGCATTGCGTCTGGTCGGCGGCCTCGCCTTTTTCATCTCCGGATCGGGCCTAGCCCATCTGCATTTCCATGGGCCGAGCACCTTGCCGGCACAAACGGGTGGCGTCCTCGGTGCCTTGATCGGCAGTTCGCTGATGAAGGGTTTCGGTTTTCTTGGCGCGACCCTGTTCCTGCTCGCCTTGTTCCTGATCGCGATTACCCTGGTTACCGGATTGTCCTGGTTCAAGCTGATGGACGCGATCGGGCGTGGACTGCTGACCGCCTTCACATGGGCGCGTGAGCGCTCGCGCAAAGCCGAGGACTGGAGCGCAGCACGTCAGGCCCGCGTGGAGCGCGAAGTTGTGCGCAAGGTCGATACGGTCAAACAGTCCAAGCGCGAGCCACTCAAGATCGAGCCAACCCTGGCCCCGATCGGCAAGAGCGAGCGGGCCAAGCGCGAAACACAGATTCCGTTGTTTGTCGGCTCCTCCAGCGAAGGCGAGGTTCCGCCGCTGGCCCTGCTCGATGAGCCAAAGCAGCGCGTGCAAGGCTATTCGCAGGAAACGCTTGATGCGCTGTCGCGCCAGGTCGAGTTCAAGCTCAAGGATTTCCGCATTGATGCGCAGGTGGTCAGTGCGCATCCGGGGCCGGTCATCACGCGCTTCGAGATGCAGCCGGCACCAGGCATCAAGGGCAGTCAGATTTCCAGCCTCGACAAGGATATTGCCCGCGGCCTGTCAGTGATCAGCGTGCGCGTGGTCGATGTGATTCCGGGCAAGTCCGTGATCGGACTCGAAATCCCGAACATGAATCGAGAGATTGTCTATCTCTCTGAAATCCTGCGCTCGGACAAGTACGATCAGCTCA
>JBDTCQ010000290.1:0-9122 GCA_039923515.1 Dokdonella sp. | reverse complement strand
CCGGCGTGAACAGGAAATCCTGCAGGTAGCCGATCGCGTGCTTGCGCGAGCCGTTGATCTCGATGAATTCGCGTCCGTCGGCGACGTTGTCGAGGGCGCTCATGTCTTCACGCAGTTGCGTGCGGTGTTGGTCGAAGTAGGCAATCTCAAGTTGGGTACCGATGCGCACCTCGCCCGCATCCGGCTGCAAGTCGCCTAGCAACAGGCGGATCAAGGTTGTCTTGCCGGAACCGTTCGGGCCGATCAGGCCGATGCGATCGCCACGCATGATCGTGGTCGAGAAATCCCCGATTAACAGACGCCCGGGTATCGAGTAGGAAATATCCTTCGCCTCGATGACCTTGCGTCCTGAGTTCTGCGCGCTGCCAGCCTGCATGCGCACGTTGCCGGCCTGGTTGCGGCGATCGCCACGCTCGCGACGCATCGCCTCAAGACGACGCACGCGACCTTCATCGCGGGTCCGGCGTGCCTTGATGCCTTGGCGAATCCAGACTTCTTCCTGCGCAAGTTTCTTGTCGAACAGCGCATTCGCCTGGGTCTCGGCGTGCAGGCGCTCCTCACGGCGACGCAGATAGTTTTCATAATCACCCGGCCAACTGGTCAGATTGCCGCGATCAATTTCGATGATGCGCGTGGCCAGCGAGCGCACGAACCGTCGGTCATGGGTGATGAAGATCACGCTGCCAGCGAAATTCTTCAGGAAATCCTCAAGCCAGGCGATCGCCTCGATATCCAGATGGTTGGTCGGCTCATCGAGCAGCAATACATCCGGTTCGAGCACAAGCGCCTGGGCGAGCAAGACGCGTCGTTTCATGCCGCCTGATTGCGCCGAGAACTCCTCATCTTCCGGTAGTTCGAGTTTACCCAGCACCTGGGTGACGCGGCGATCGAGATCCCAGCCATTTGCTGATTCGATGCGTGCCTGCACGTCGGCCAGCGCGCGCATGTCGCTGTCGTCGACAAGGTGATGAATCAAATGGTGGTACTGGGCAAGCAGCTTGCCGATCTCGCCGAGCGCCTCGGCGACCACGTCGAAAATCGTGCCTGCGGTTCCTTGTGGTACTTCCTGGGCCAGGCGTGCAACCACGATACCCGGAGCTAAGCGCACCTCGCCGTCATCCGGGCGAATCTCGCGATCGATCAGCTTGAGCAGGGTCGACTTGCCGGCACCGTTGCGGCCGACCACGCAGACACGTTCGCGTGGTTCCAGCGCGAATTCGACATCATCGAGCAACAAGGGCCCGCCGATGCTGTAGTCGAGTTTGCGCAGTTCAATCAGGGCCATGGGGTTCGCCAGCAAAATTAGGAAGGTGCAACAAGGATCCACGAGACTGAACGAACGCGACGCTGCATTCGTTCAGCTACCAGACGTGGGTCACAGCGGATTGGGCAGATTCCGGCTCATGCAAAAACCAGGAATGGGCGGCGCGGTAGACTAACCCTCCCCAATCACCCGCAATCCGAATCCTTCAGTCGGAATACGCTTGCGGCGCGCCACCGGGTCTTTCAAGCCGTTATGGCCGAGTAATTCTAGCAAACATGACGTGCCCGCCGCATGAAACCGCCAGTCATCCATGAATAGTCCCATCGCGCCATCCTCGATCGACGCCAATGATCTTTCCATCGATCCGTCGATCCAGTGCAGCCGCTGTGAAGCCACCTGCTGCCGATTGGCCGTGTATGTGATGTCCGACGATCCGACGCCGGAGTACATGATCGATCAGGATGAGCACGGCATGGACGTCATGCGTCGACTTGATGACGGCTGGTGTACCGCCCTTGATCGAGACACGATGCGCTGCACGATTTACACCCAGCGCCCGCAGGTATGCAGGGATTTCGATATGGGCGGTGCGGATTGCCGTCAGGTGCGTGCCAACGATCGAAAGCTCGCTATCGCTGTTCTGGACTAAGACGAAGCCAGGTCAACCCGAGACAACCCGATTGCGGCCCTTGGCTTTGGCCGAATACAAGGCCTTGTCGGCAGCTTTCAGTACGTCGATTGCCGAACGCCTGTCCTCGGAGCGCTCGGCCAGACCGATGCTGACGGTGAGTTTGACCTCGCTGGCATCCTTGCGCTTCGCAGCCTGTGAATTCTTTCGACCCGGATTGGAGCGGATCGGCACGCGCATGCTGGCGATGCGCACGCGCAAATTCTCGCAGGACTCTTGCGCCTGGCCAACGCGCGCGCCGGTGAACAGCAGGCAGAATTCTTCACCGCCGTAGCGGAATGAACTGGCGCCGCGGGTTGCCTTCAACTGATCCGCTACCGACTTCAGCGTGCGATCTCCGGCGGCATGTCCGTGCTGATCGTTGAATTTCTTGAAGTGATCGACATCGACCATGGCCAGGGCGAAGTCACCGGAAAGTCGCGCCAACTCCTCATCGAGCGCGCGACGGTTCGGCAGGCCCGCCAATCCATCGACAAACGCCATGCGATAAGAGGCAAACAGGATGGCCATTACCGCGATCGCTGCGGCAATCGCCAGCAATTCGCTCGCCCCACCGACACGCATCACCGGCAACATGGCAATCGCGACCAGCATCAGCATGATGGCGAGAGCGGCTTCCATCGGTGCGCGCAGGACAATCCAGCGCGCCACGCACACGGCAGCCGCAGTCAGCACGATCCCTGCGGCCACTGACCCACTGCGCCATGGCAACCAGCCGATAGGAAATGCATCGCGAAGACCCGGCCAAATGTGCGCAGGCGCCGACAGGGTAAGCCAAACCGCAAGCGTCAGCAGACTGAGCAGCAACAAGTTTCGCTTGGCGAACAGACGACGCTCGGGCATCACGGCCGCAGCCAGCAGCAGACCAGGCGCGAACATGCGAAAGGCTTCGCCGCCGCGCTCAAGCAGCAATGCCCTGCCAACACCCGCCAATCCGAGCGACGCACAGCAAAGGATGGCAAGCACCATGAACGCGCGATTGCGTCGAAAGCCAAGCGCCAGCAGCAAGGCAATGCCATTGAGCACAGGCGCCACGAGGGCTGGCCAGAACTCGGTCGATGTCACGGCTTTCCTTTACCCCTGCGTTGTTGCGTGATGATAGTTCCGGGAACGGGTCGTCAGCGCAACAGTTCGTAAGGCCCGCCGCGATTGAGTGCGCGCTGATAGGCCGGTCGGGCATGGATGCGCTCAAGCCAGTCGGCCAGTCGGGTGTGTTTCCTGCCGAGGCCGCCGCGTGCGGCAAACGCCTCGACCGGAAAACTCATCTGGATGTCGGCCGCGCTGAATTTCCTGCCGGCAAACCAATCGCGATCGGTGAGCTCGCTTTCAAGATAATCGAGATGCTGCTGGAGCTGGGGCTCGATATAGCTGGTCAACACCTTGTCGGCAATGCCCTTGGCGACCGGTCGTACGAAAAACGGCATGGGTTGCGTCGGGATGCGTGCGAACACCAGGCTCATCAACAGCGGCGGCATCGCCGAGCCTTCGGCGTAGTGCAGCCAATAGGTGTAGCGGCGCTGCTCGGCGGAGCCGGCGCGCGGCTTGAGCTTGCCCTGACCGTATTGATCGACGAGGTATTCAACAATCGCGCCGGATTCGGCCACGGTAATTTCGCCATCGCTGATCACTGGCGATTTGCCCAGCGGATGCACCTTGCGCAGTGCGGGTGGCGCAAGCATGGTCTTGGCATCCCGTTCGTAGCGGATCACCTCGTATTCGAGCCCCAGCTCCTCAAGCAGCCAGAGCACGCGTTGCGAGCGTGAATTGTTCAGATGGTGGACAGTAATCATGCAATGGCCCTATTGATCAGGAATCTGGGCGAGACGGCAGCAAGCCATGTTCGCAAAGCAAAGCGCAGGGCAAGCTTCAGCCCCCGTGTGCAGCATGCAAGGTTTGCGCCGCGACCGTGATGTTCTCGGCGCACCGCCATTTTCCGGCATTATTGCAGGCTGTTGATTGAGAGCAACGCCGAAGCCGCCGCTGCACGGTTTGGCATGTCTTGCCCGGATTTTCCAAAACGGATGCCCATGTCCTCACATCGCTATTTCCAGCTGGATGTCTTCTCGCACCGCCCCGGTGGTGGCAATCCACTCGGTGTCGTCGTCGGTGCCGACGATTGGAGCGATTCGGCCATGCAGGCATTTGCCAAGTGGACGGACATCGTCGAAACGACATTTCTTCTGCGCCCGACCATGCAAGCGGCGAGCTATCGGCTGCGCATCTTCACGCCGACCCGCGAGATCGCGTTTGCCGGTCATCCATCCATCGGCAGCGCGCATGTCGCCTTGCTCTCGGGCTTTGTCAGCGCAAACGAAGGGGTGCTGATCCAGGAATGTCAGGCTGGATTGCTGCCGATCCGGGTCGAGGGCGAGGCCGGCCAGCGCCGACTGTTTATCCAGGCCCCCAAGGCGAGTGTGCTCAAGACCGGAGTCGAGCCGAAGAGTCTGCTCGCGACGACGCTGAAGAAGATCAAACTTGGCAAGCTTCCGCCAGCCTTTGTCGAAGGTGGCCGGCGCTGGTGGCTGGCCGAATTTGCCGATGTGTCAGCGCTGCGTGCATGGCAACCCGATCACGCCTCGATCCGCAAGATCGCGCTGGATAGTGACAGTCTCGGCCTGTGCGTGTTCGCGCGCAGCACCGAGCCCGGACATGACCTCGTGCTCCGCGCGTTTCCGGCCGGTGTCGGCATCGTCGAAGATCCGGCTTCGGGCGCGGCGAATGGGCTGGTTGCCGCCTACATTGCGCACGCCGAACCTGAGGGGCCGCTGGCGCGCGGATACACGGTCAGCCAGGGGCGCGAGATGGGCCATGACGCCGAACTGACGCTGCGCATCGACGCGGATGCAACCGTCTGGGTCGGCGGGCAGACGCAGACCGTGGTCATTGGCGAGGTGGAGTGGCCTTGGTCCGGGAATGGAGAATCGGGAATCGGGAATAGGTAAAAGCGACTTCTTGCGAGCGCCTAAATTTTACCTGGAACGATCGATTTGCTCTTCGCTCTACAGCTTTTCGCTAGTTCCGATTCCCGATTCCCTATTTCCGCCCACTCTTCAGCGCCGGCCGTGATCCAGCCAGATCTCCAAACCCTGCGCATTCAATTCGATATCCGACGACAGCAATTCAAGCATCTGTTCCCGCCCCATCACGCAACCGTGCGTCAGGGCTCGATCGATATAGAGTTCCGCGAGTTTCTGCTTGAGGAACGCATGTCGCTCCGGCTGGCCTGCAGCCGATTCGGCAATCGCCACCATCGCATCGATCTGCTTGAACAAATCGCGGCCCAGGCGCTCGACGTCGGTGACCCGGCTGTAGTGGGTCAGGAAAATCGCATCCGGCGTGAACAGCAACATGCGTGCGATCGAGCCCTTTAGCGCGACCGGATCGAACTGCACCGGTGTCGTGGTCGGCAGGATGAAGGCACCCTTCTCCGTATCGAACTCGCGATAGGACAGACCGAATGTGTCCCCGCTGAAGAACGAGCGGCTACGTTCGTCCCATACCGAAAAATGATGTCGCGCATGTCCCGGTGTATCGAGGCAACGCAGCGGCCGTCCGGCAAAATTGATGGTCGCCTCGTCGCGAATCTCGATAACCCGGTCTGCCGGGACCGGAACAAGCTCGCCATAAGTCCGTTGCACTTCCTCGGCACCGTAAACTGATGAAGCGCTGGCCACCAGCCGGGCCGGATTGATCATGTGCGGCGCACCCCGCGGATGCACGGCCAGCCTGGCGTTTGGCAACTGGCGCATGATCTCGCCCGCACCGCCGGCATGATCGAGATGGACGTGGGTGACGATGACGTAATCGACTGCTTCGCGAGCAACGCCTTTGGCATCCAGCTCGGCAAGCAGGAACGGAATCGAATAATTGGTGCCGACATCGATGAAGACCGCCCGCCCTGCCTCAACGATCAGATGGCTGGCATCGAACCGGGGCCGATGAAAGCCGGTATCGATCGCGGTGATGCCGTATTCAAAATCCATGGGTGCGTCGCTGTGTGGGCCTGTTGGCTGCTCATGATCGCAGAGCGGGCGGCGAAGGGAAACGCAGGGACCTCTGTGTAGGCAAAGGGCGCAACGTCCGCCTGGAAGGCATCGCGACTGAAGTCGCTTCCACGACAGCAGGCCGACGGATCGCGAAAATGGTTGGCCTCGGAATTTTCGCGGGAGCGACTTCAGTCGCGATGCCTTTCCTGTCTGCGCCGGAAGTTGTCGAACAAAATCCAGTTCAATCCGCGCCTTGCCCAGGCCGCAAGGCTCGACGAAGCGCTGCAGCAAATGCACGCGGATCGCTGCGCATCACCCTGACCTCCGGTGTTTCATGCCAGTCGGCACAGGCCTGAATGGCTAGGGCGATTGCTTTGATCAGGCGCTCGCCCGGCTGGATACCCGCTTCGAGGTGGATGCTCTTGACCTCGAACTGCCCGGCTGCCCGATGCGCCTTGGCGTCGAGGCGCCCGACGATCATTCCGCGATCCAGGATCGGCAGAACGAAATAGCCATAGCGACGCTTCTGTTCGGGCACATAGCATTCGATCTTGTAGTCGAATCCGAACATGGCGCTGGCCCGCTCTCGATCCCAGACCACCGGATCAAATGGTGAAAGCAGCGTCGTATGCGTCGCACGCAACTTGCCGGCAATAGCCCACTGCAACGACCCGGCGTGTTGGTTATGTACATAGCCCGGATTCTGCCAGCCCCGCACGTTGACCCTGACCAGCTCGCCGGAGGCGACCAGGCCATCCAGATCGGCGTCCTTGTGCCGGGGTTTGGTCCGATAGTAGTCGGCGATCCAACGCGCCTGTGAGATGCCGAGCGCCTTGACTGCATTGAGCAGCAGTGCCTGTGGCACCTCGGTCTCGTCAACCTTCTTCAATGTTGTTTCGGCGCCCATGCGCGCCATGACGCGCTCGCTGAGATCGTAGACGCGTTGGAAACGGTCGCGCCGCGCAACCATCAGTTCACCTCGCGCAAACAAGGCTTCAAGCCAGCGCTTTTCATCCTTCCAACCCCACCAGCCGGTCTTTACCCGCTGGGTCGCCTCGAAATCGGAAGCCTTGGCCGGACCCTGCTCACGGATGCGGGCAAGCACGGCATCCATGCCGGCTCGCTGTGCATCGTGTGCGCGTGCGGCGTGCTTGCTTGCCCAATGATTGTCGCGTGCGCCAGTGGTCTGGTGGGCACGGTGCAACGCAAACGCCGATCCCGGTACGAAACAGGCCTCGTGCGACCAGCATTCAAAGATTTTTCCCGCCTCCAGAGCATCACCCAACCATTCGGTCGGATAGCTTCCCAGTCGGGAAAACAACACCAGGTAGGGACTGCGCGCAACGACATGAATGGTATCGATCTGCAGCATCTGCATGCGTTCGATGGCCGCCAGCAGATCGGGGGACCGAGGTTTTCTTGTCGGCTTACGCAGCAGGCCTTGCGCTTCGAGGTGCAAGTTGCGCGCCTGTTGCAGACTGATTTCCATGGTGCTGTCGAACGCGGGTCCCATGCGCCGATCATGCGCAGACGCGCCGTTGAGGGCAATGACCATCAGATCCGTCGCCAGTCTCGAAACTGCCGAGCCACCTGTCGCCCACCGGACATCGTGCAATAATCGGCCGCTACCCTGCGTCGATCCATCCGCAGCTTCATTTCACCTGAAACGGAGATAACACATGTCCGGCATCGTCATCGTCGGGGCCAAGCGCACCGCCATCGGTTCCTTCCTCGGCCAGTTCACCGGCGTTCCCACAACCACGCTTGGCGCCACGGCAATCAAGGCGGCCGTCGAGCAATCCGGCGTGCCGGCAGCCGATGTCTCGGAAGTCATCATGGGCTGCGTGCTGCCAGCGAATCTCGGCCAGGCGCCGGCGCGTCAGGCATCGATCGCGGCCGGTCTGCCGAAGTCCGCCGGCTGCACAACGATCAACAAGGTCTGCGGCTCGGGCATGAAGGCGATCATGCTGGCGCACGACCTGATCAAGGCCGGCTCGGCCAGCATTGTTGTCGCTGGCGGCATGGAGTCGATGTCAAACGCTCCGCACATGCTGCCCAATTCGCGGACCGGCAATCGCTATGGCAATTTCAACGCTGTCGACCATATGGCCTGGGACGGCCTGACCAATCCGTATGATGGTCAATCGATGGGCGTGTTCGCCGAAGCCACCGCCGACAAGTACAAGTTCACCCGCGAAGAACAGGATGCGTTCTCGATCGAGTCGGTCAAGCGTGCGCAGGCGGCGATTGCTTCCGGTGCGTTCGCCGATGAAATCGTCGCGGTGACTGTCTCCACGCGCAAGGGTGATGTCGAGTTTGCTACCGACGAGCAACCCGGTAAATCCGACATCAGCAAGATTCCGACCCTCAAGCCTGCCTTCCGCAAGGACGGTGGCACGGTCACCGCGGCGAGTTCATCGAGCATTTCCGATGGCGCGGCCGCAACCGTTGTGATGTCGGCGGACGAAGCGCGCAAGCGCGGCCTCAAGCCACTGGCAACGATCGTCGGCCACGCGACCAACTCGCAGGAGCCCGAGTGGTTCACCACCGCGCCGGTCGGTGCGATTGAACGCGTGCTCAAGCAGGTTGGCTGGAAAATCGAGGATGTCGATCTGTTTGAGATCAACGAAGCGTTCGCCGTAGTCGCGATGACACCCATTCGCGAACTCGGCATCCCGCACGCGAAGATCAACGTCAATGGCGGTGCCTGCGCCTTGGGTCACCCGATCGGCGCGTCCGGCGCACGTCTGGTCGTTACCCTGATCAATGCGCTCAAGACCCGTGGCGGAAAGCGCGGAGTGGCAAGCTTGTGCATTGGTGGAGGCGAGGCGACTGCAATCGCCATCGAGCTGGCATAACAATTTTTTTCCATTTGCGGGCTTAACATCTACGCGTCGGTTTCCGACCCGATCAGTTTCTCAGGTAGTTGTGTGCCTGATCATGGGCACCGCCAATGCGGCGGGCGGTGCTTTGAATGCTTTGAAACGCTGCTTTTACTTTGAGGGGACACCATGAAATTCACCCGTATTCTTCTGGCTTCGGCGCTGGTTCTCGGACTGGCCGCTTGCGACAACTCACAGAAAGACGCGCAGCAGGCTGCGGACGCTGCCTCCAAGGCTGCACAGGATGCGGCGGTCGCCACGCAAAAGGCTGCCGACGAAGCGGCCATGGCTGCCAAGAAGGC
>JBDTCQ010000289.1:0-6224 GCA_039923515.1 Dokdonella sp. | reverse complement strand
ATGTGCGTTCAGCGTGGAATTGGCGGTGTTCATGGTGATCTTTTGGAAGGGCGGGCGGAAAACCCCGCTATCGGGGCCTGCAACGGAGCGGGAGTGAACATCGACTGCCCGCCACGAATCGATCATTCACCACGTTTCGATAACGGGGATTTGATCAGCGCTTCACGGGTTCGGGTTATGATCGCGGACTTCCATCATCGCAGAGCCCCTCCTCGCATGCGAGTTTCCCGTCATATCCGGGTCATATCCCGAATTGTCCTGATCCTGATCGCCGTCTCCCTGATCGGTGGTTGCTCCCTGTTTGGCAAGAAGAAGGCCGACCCGCTTGAGGTTGGCACGGTCGAGCAGCTCTACGAGCGGGGCAAGACCGCCAACGAGAAGGGTAATTACGATGTCGCCGTGAAGACATTCACCCGGCTGGTCGCACGCTTTCCGTTCGGGCCCTACACCGAGCAGGCCCAGCTTGATCAGGCCTATGCCCAGTACAAGATGAACAAGCCCGACGATGCCTATTCGACGATCAACCGCTTCATCAAGACCTACCCGGCGCACAAGCACATTGATTACGCCTACTACCTGCGCGGTCTGATCAATTTCGATCGCGAGGAAGGCCTGCTCGAGCGCTATGCGGGGCTCGACATGACCCAGCGCGACCAGAGCTTCCTGCGCCAGTCTTTCGATGATTTTTCAGCCCTGATCAAGCGCCATCCGGACAGTCGTTATGCCGATGATGCCAAGCAACGCATGATTTTCCTGCGTGACGGCATGGCCCAGGCCGAGCTGAACGTCGCCTTGTTCTACCTGCGTCAGGGCGCCTATGTGGCCGCTTCAAATAGGGCCAAGACGATTCTTGAAACCTATGACCAGTCGCGCCAGGTCGGTGACGCGCTGGCCATCATGGTCAAGAGCTATCACGAGCTCGGTCAGGACAAGCTGTCGGCGGATTCCGAACGCGTCCTGAAGCTCAACTATCCCGATCATCCCTCGTTGACGCGCGAATGGCCGGTGTGGCGATCGAGTCTGTGGAAACTGCTGCCGCTGTCCAACCGCGGCGCCAAGCCCATGACGAAGACGCGCTGAGGGTTGTCGAGTCAGTCCCAGCCTGAGGTAATCGGATAGCGCCGCTCGCGACCAAACGCGCGACGCGACACCTTGGGCCCGGGCGCGGCTTGCTGGCGTTTCCACTCACTGATGCGCACCAGGCGGATCACCTGGTCGGTCGTCATCGCATTGAAACCCGCCGCCACGATGTCCTCGCGCGATTGCTCGGCATCCACGTAGCGTTGGAGGATGGCATCGAGCACCTCGTAGGCTGGCAGCGAATCCTGATCGGTCTGGTTCTCGCGCAGCTCGGCCGAAGGTGCTCGGTCTATCACCGCCTGCGGAATCACCGGCAATCCTGATTTGCCTACTCCCTGTGCATTTCGCCAGCGGGCGAGCTCGAACACTTCGGTCTTGTACAGATCCTTGATCGGCGCATAGCCGCCGCACATGTCGCCATAGATCGTCGAGTAACCGACCGCGTATTCGCTTTTGTTGCCGGTGGTCAGGACAAGGCCGCCAAACTTGTTCGACAAGGCCATCAGGATCACCCCGCGACAACGCGATTGCAGGTTTTCCTCGGTGGTATCGGTGTCGTGTCCGGCAAACAGCGGCTCAAGCGTCTCGAGAAAACCCTGGAATGGTGCGCCGATCGGCACGGTCTCGATGTGCACGCCGAGCGCGCGAGCTTGCTCGTCGGCCAGATCGTTGCTTTGTCCCGAAGTGTAACGGGAGGGCAGGCGCACCGCTGTGACATTGTCCGCGCCGAGCGCATCGACGGCGATGGCGAGGACAATCGATGAGTCGATCCCTCCGGAGAGGCCGATCCAGACCTTGCGGAAACGGTTCTTGTGGCAATAGTCGCGGGTGCCACGGACAATCGCCCGCCATGCCAGGCTCGCCTTGCTTTCGTCGGTTTCGACAGGCCATGTCAGGGTTTGGAAACGATGCGTCGTGGAATTGAAATCGGCAATCAGCAAATGATCCTCGAAAGCGCATGCGGCCGTATGGATTTTTCCATCGCCGTCTGCGAGTACTGAAGCGCCGTCATAGACCACCGCATCCTGTCCGCCAACGATATTGACGTAGGCAAGAGCGGCACCGGTTTCGGCCACGCGCGTCGCCAGCAAGGCATCCCGGCGGGTGAGCTTGCCATGATCGAACGGCGAGGCATTGGCCACCATGACCAACTCGGCGCCGTGGGCGACCGTGTCGGCCAGCGGTTCGGCGAACCAAAGATCCTCACAGATGAGGATGCCGACCTTGACGCCCTTGACCTCGACAATGCACGAGCCGCCATCCGGATCGACCTCGAAGTAGCGACGTTCGTCGAATACCGCATAGTTGGGCAACTCGCGCTTGCGATAGGTTGCCTCAATGCCGCCATCGCGCAGGACGCTGACCGCGTTGTAGACGACCGCGCCGGCTGATTGTGGCCAGCCGATCATGGCGACGATCCCGCGCGTATGCCCAGCCAGTTCCTGCATCGCCGATTCGCAAGCCGCCAGGAAGCTGGGACGCAACAACAGGTCTTCCGGCGGATAACCGCTCAGGGCGAGCTCGGGGAAAACGATCAGATCGGCGTGATGCCTGTCGCGTGCCTCGGCGATCAAGGCCGCGATGTGTTGGGCATTCCTGGCAATGGCACCAACCGGGAAGTCGAACTGTGCGAGGGCGACGCGGACTGTCGGCATGGGAGGTTGTCGGTGGCGGCGGGACGATTCAAGCAGAGGCGCAATCGGATTTCAGATTTTCGCGGTGGAGCGGATTATGCCATCGAGCTGAATTCGGCCTGCATCAAGTCGACTTCAGGGATCGCGCACGAGACGAAATCCGACATCGTCGTAGCCACGGTCGGCTGGGAGGTCGCGTGCCCGCTTTTCGTCAACGGCTGGTCCATCCTGCCAGGACATGCCGAGCGCGGCGCGACGACTGCAGTTCTTCGCATCCGAGCCGGTACACGACGACGTCCATTCGGCGACGTTGCCGCGCAAGTCGTTGATGCCAAGGGTCGAGGCCATGAATCGGCCGGATGGCCCGGTGTTCGCAAAACCGTCGTCACAGTCGATGCGCGCGCCGGCACCTGTTGCGCGCTTGTCACGCACATTGCCGAGGGCACAAGGGTTTTTGCTACGTGGCAACGAGCGAGCCGCCTGCAACCATTCCCCCGTGTTCGGCAGTCGGTATTTCTTTCCGTTGCGTTGACCCAGCCAGTCGGCGTAGGCGCGCGCATCGTCGTAGCTGACGCAGATAATCGGCTCGCGAGCGGATTGCTTGAAACCTGGTTCTTTCCAGTCGCGTCGATCAAACAAGCGCAGCGGCGACAGGCTGTTGCGGCAGCGACTGCTCGGGCGCTGTGTAGCGCTGGCGAACGCGGCGTATTCACCGCGATTGACCTCGTTGCGCATCATCAAGAAAGGTCTTGCGAACTTTGATCCGTTGATTTCCTCTGGGACCAGCATGAATTCCTCGCCGCCAGAGTCGCGGACGGGTTGCCCGACGACCGGCTGGTTGCGCAGGCGGGTTTGCACCGCAAGAAACTCGGCATCGTCGAAACCAATCTCGTGGGCAAACTTTATTTGTTTTTCCACCGCATCTTTTTTGCCTGCCTTGGCGAGGGAGTCCAGGTGGGCAATGATGGCAGCTCGCAATTTCTTGCGCAGTGCCGTGAATGCGGGCTTGTCGCGCACCTTGGCCAGATCTGCAGTGAATTCGATTTGTAGATAGCGTTTTCGCAGCGCCTCGATATCGTTGTCCTTCACGATTTGCAAGAGTTCGGGAGTGCTGGCGACAATCACCGCCTCGATACCGCTTGTGGCTTCACTGCTGCCGGGGTCGCGTCGGAGCATTACCAGGTAAGTTTCAGCAGCGTTGGACCCCGCCGGCGCGAGTAGCGCGCCGAGCGAGATCTGTTCGGCTGCCAACGTGCTCAATTCTTCCATCGATTTCGGAACCACGACGGAACCGGTCGGAGCGTTACTTTCACCCACAGCAGCAGTTGTTTCGACAGCGGGCGAATCGGTTGGACGCAGATATGGCAGGGCAAGTGAGATCACGGAAACGGCGAGGAGCAAGCCGGTCGCGACAAGGAGCGAAGGTCGATTGCTCATTGCACGGCGCAGTCGACCGATGGGCGCAGCGGCCCGACGCAGGTGGCGGCGGATGGGATCGAGCGCGCGCTGCATGGATTGGGCATTGCGGTACCGATGTTCGGGTCGCTTGGCCATCGCGCGATCAATAAAGCCTTGCCAGTGGGCTTTTTCCGCGGGCAACTTCGGAATTGGGTCTTGCGCATGCATCAACGCAAGTGCCAGCGGGTCCGCGGATTCAAATGGAAGCTCGCCGGTAAGCAACTCGTAGGTCAGAACCCCAAGGCTGTACAAGTCGGAGCGCCCGTCGGTTTTGTCCGCGCGCGCTTGCTCGGGACTCATCTGCGCGCCGCTGCCGATGGCGAAACCTTCGCGGGTGATGCGCGAAATTGCGTCGGTGCCTGACAGGGCGATTCCAAAATCGGCAAGTTGCGGCCGGTCCGCATTGTCAAACAACACGTTCTCGGGTTTGACATCACGGTGCACGATGCCGCGCGCATGTGCGTAGCCCAGCGCATCAAGCAGGGCCCGCAGCAGGGCGATCAATCCAGCCTCATCATCGCGATAGTCGCGAACACTGAGATCGCCCTTGGCCAGATACGGCATCACGTAGTAAAGCTCGCCTTGTTGCGTGCGTCCGACCTCGTGGATGACCACGATGTTCGGGTGCTGCAGCTTGGCGATGATGCGTGCCTCGTGTTCAAAACGCTGCGTCTGGATTTCGTCCAGCTGACGGGAGGGCCGCATGACCTTGATCGCGACTTCGCGATCGAGCGATTCCTGTAAAGCCAGATATACGGTGGCCATGCCGCCGAGGCCAAGCCGACGCTCGACTCGATAACCCGGAATGACAGGTAGTGGAACGCTGGCTTCTGGCAGATTGGAAATCGTGCTGGACTCGCTGACTTGCATCCGGATAACGCCCCTGTTTCAGCGAGCCCGAAGCCCGCCATCATCCCCCGCGAAACGGTTTTACCGGTCCGGGAGTGTGGATCTTGCCGGATTTTGCCTGTCCGGAAAGCAAACGAGCCACTGGATCGCTCCAGCGGCTCGTTTGCGGGTGCCGTCGTCGCTTGGCTTATTTCATCAGCTTGGCGAGCGTGATGCCGAGATCGGCTGGCGACTTGACTGTGGTCACGCCGGCCTTGTCGAGCGCGGCGAACTTGGCCGCTGCCGTTCCTTTGCCACCGGAAATGATCGCGCCGGCGTGACCCATGCGCTTGCCTTCCGGGGCCGAAGCACCGGCGATAAAGGCGACTACCGGCTTGGTCACGAATTCCTGGATGAATTCGGCGGCTTCTTCCTCGGCGCTGCCGCCGATCTCACCGACCATGATGATGCCTTCGGTCTGCGGATCTTCCTGGAACAGCTTGAGGCAATCGATGAAGCTCAATCCATTGATCGGGTCGCCGCCGATGCCGATGCAGGTTGACTGGCCAAGGCCGACATTGGTGGTCTGGAACACGGCCTCGTAGGTCAGAGTGCCCGAGCGCGAGACGATGCCAACCTTGCCCGGCTTGTGGATGTGGCCCGGCATGATGCCGATCTTGCATTCACCCGGGGTGATGATGCCGGGGCAGTTCGGTCCGATCAGCACGGTATCCGGATACTGCTTGAGCACGTTCTTGACGCGCAGCATGTCGAGCACCGGAATGCCCTCGGTGATCGTGACGATGATCTTGATGCCCGCATCCGCCGCTTCGAGTATCGCATCGGCCGCAAACGGCGGCGGCACGAAGATCATCGATGCGTCGGCACCGGTTTCCTGTACCGCATCGTGCACGGTGTTGAAGACCGGCAGGCCGATATGTTGGCTGCCGCCCTTGCCCGGAGTCACGCCGCCGACCAGTTTGGTGCCGTATTCGACGGCCTGTTCGGAATGGAACGTACCCTGCTGGCCGGTGAAGCCCTGGGTAATCACCTTGGTGTTCTTGTTGACCAAAACGCTCATGGATCAATCCTCGAGTTGCTTCTGTTGCAGGAAGCGGCTTCAGCCGCGACGCTCGTTTGATGTGTCCCGGCAGAGCGGGAGCAGGAGCATCGCGGCTGAAGCCGCTTCTTACGCTGATTTATTTCAGGCGGTCTTGACCGATG
>JBDTCQ010000288.1:0-5412 GCA_039923515.1 Dokdonella sp. | reverse complement strand
TTGGAGAAACCATCACAGTGGGCGTTAGCGCGCTTGACGCAGCAATTTCGATAGACAACATCGAGCCGGTGACCGACGCACGCGGTGGTCAGCCAGCCGCACACATCCGCGGAATCGTGACCAGCGGAATACGCAAGATTAGCGACGAAGGCACGCTGGTATTTCTTGATGACAGCGACCAGATTGCTGGCTATGCGCTGCTGAGCTTTGTCGGCGATGAGAGATCCGCGCTACGGATCAATATACCCAGGAAGCGTGGCTTTGATGGTTACATACGGAATTACTCACCGGAAAAGCAATATCGTCTGGGCATCATGAATCCAGATACGCAAGTTTTTACGTACCTGTTGCCCGTATCTTCGGGGTTTAATTGAAGTTGTTGAAAACACCTATACTTTTCATGTTGCGCTTCCGGTTATGCGATGCACTGTGCAGTTCAGTGACTCAGATAAATATGGACTGCAGAGCCCCGCCGGCATTGTCACCCGCCTGCGTATGATGCAAATCCACACTGCGCTCAACTTGAACTGCCAATGGTCATCCCGGCACGCTTGTGAGGGGTGCTGCTCCGGCATCAGGTTACCGAACATCAGAATTCCATAGGTCTCCTGAAGCGAAATGTTGTTCAACTCCTTTCATTTCGTCGTCTTCTTCGTCATCGTCCTCGCCTTGAATCAGTCGCTGCGGCGCTGGTCCGGCGCGCAGAAGTTGATGCTGCTGGCCGCAAGCTACTATTTCTACGGCCAGTGGAACTGGCTGTATCTGGTGCTGATCCTGTTCTCGACGGTAACCGATTATGCGATCGGCCTCGGCCTGGTGAAGGTCAGGCGCCCACGCCAACTGTTGATCATCAGTCTGATCGTCAATCTCGGCGTGTTGTTCTTTTTCAAGTACGCAAACTGGGCGATCGGCAACTGGAACACTGTCGACGCTATGCTGGGTGCCGGACTGATTATCTCGCCGATGGACCTGCTGCTGCCGGTAGGCATCTCGTTCTACACATTCCAGAGCATGTCCTACACAATCGACGTCTATCGCGGCGACAGTCCACCGCGGCGGAATTTCCTCGACTACTCGCTGTTCATAGCGTTTTTTCCACAACTGGTCGCCGGCCCCATCGTGCGCGACGGTGAGTTTTTCCACGAGCTTGATCGCGACCGTCAGATCGACTTCGCCACGGTACGCCAGGCGCTCGTATTGATCGCACTCGGCTATGTGAAAAAGGTGGCCGTCGCCGACAACCTCGCCGCCATCGTCGAGCCGGTATTCGACGCAACCGCGGCGCAAGGTTTCTGGGACACTCTGCTCGCGATCTATGCGTTTGCCATACAGATCTATTGCGATTTTTCCGGCTACACCGATATCGCAATCGGCTGTGCACTGCTGCTCGGCTTCCGCTTTCCGAAGAACTTCAACTATCCGTATGTCGCCGAGTCGATCCAGGATTTCTGGCGGCGCTGGCACATGACCCTCTCGCGCTGGTTGCGTGATTATCTGTACATCTCACTCGGGGGTAATCGCAAAGGGCCATCACGCACACTCAGCAACCTGATGCTGACGATGTTGCTGGGCGGCTTATGGCATGGCGCAAGCTGGAACTTCGTGATCTGGGGTGGTCTGCATGGCCTTTATCTCGCCATCGAACGCGTCGTCCACAAACGCTGGCCGGGTTGGAACACGAACACCCGCGGCATGCGTTTCCTGCGTATCTTCATTACTTTCCATCTGGTCTGTTTCGCCTGGATATTCTTCCGCGCGCACGACCTCGCCGGAGTCGGACGGATTCTCAGCGGGCTCAGCCAATTGACTCTTGCCGATTTCGATTCCAATCATCACCTGACCCTGTGTGTGGTCATCGGCGGGTTGCTCTGGGCGCAGTATCTCGGCAATGACATGGGGATCAAGCAGCGAGTTAGCGAGAGTCAAGGCCCATTGTTCATCGGCGCGCTCACTGCTGCAATGCTCGTGATGATCTGGTTTGCGCCGACCACCAGTGTCCCGTTCATCTACTTCCAGTTCTGAACATGCAGTCCTCACAATCGCCGGCCTTGCCCATACTTCGCTGCCAATGGTTACCGGACTGCAATCGAGCAATCTGCGCATGATGCGCAAAGCTCTCCTCCTGATTGCTCCGTTGCTGTTGCTCGCATCCATCGAACTGGCATTCCGCTTTGGCCTGTGGGAGCCCATGGCCTCTCCCACCAGTCACGCAGGCACAAGTGTCCGTCTCAAACGCGAACTGCTCGCTCCGAACAACGCGAAAATCGATTTCGTGACACTTGGCAGTTCGCTTCCGGAATTTGGCATCGACCACGAAAGTGTCGCAGCAGCGGCGAGGCAACACGGATTCGTCCATGCAAACCTGAGCATGCCGGGCGTCCACTGGATGAGCATTGGCATTCTCACCGACTGGTTGCGCCAGCATCATCCGGAAATCCGCGGCGGCGTAATCGCCCTGTCGGTTCAGGATCTGGCCTGGCCGGGCAACGGCCACTACGAGCTCGGCATCGTGCAGCCCTTCCGCCAACCCTCCGACACCGACTGGATCGAGGCACACATCCCTCTCGACCGAAGCCAGATGGAAACCTGGGGTAGCCGATTCGCGCTGATTGCCTGGCGCAGCGACGTACGCGATTTTCTTGCACATCCATTCAAACGTCTAAACCGGCTCCGAAAGTCCTTACGGGATAATGACTCTGATCGCCTCTTCTCAAATCGAAATATTCCGGGGGACATGTGCGCCTGGGGATTGAAATCATTGGATGCTTGCGTGCGTCTCGATGCAGACTCCAACGCTTCGGATAACCTGCGCCGGCAGTGTCGGGAGATCGCCATGATCGTCAATGAGCATCCCGATTTTGCCGCCATGGCAAGACAGGCTGCTCTACCCGAGTCTATGCAGAAAACGCGTAACCTCGTCCGGAATCAGTTGCGCGAAATAAAATGGCGCACTCCACCCATCGTCCTACTTATGCCGATCCCAACGATCTGGCGCGCCGATGTGCGTGGTGCCGGATTGGAGCAATGGGCACTTTCGGTTTTGAAACCACTCGATCAGGACGGCACCATCAGACTCATTGACGCGACCACCTTCTTCGACATCGACAAGGAGGGTGGCTGCTCAGACTTCGGTGACTTCTACCACCAAAACAGCAAGGGCCGCAGCAAATTCTCTGAATGGCTGCTGCCGCGGATTGATCGACTCCTCTACTCACCTCTCTGAGTATCGCTCAGGCTGACCGGCTGGAACGTATAGCCAGCCAGATCCGGTAGAGCATTGACCTGATCACGAGCCCTTGGGTCATTTCGAACTCGGGGTATTGCCACGATTACGGCAAAGCGCAGATGCAAGTGCGCCAGACGGCTGACTCTCCATTGATTTGCTCGCCAACGGCCTCGTACTTTGTTGAGCTCCATTTCAACCATGGATTACTGCTGCAAGCAGCTCGACACCTGCGTCAATGAGATCTCCAGAATCCGAGCATCCAGTGGATGGTGCCCTTTCTTCGGACCGCTTGAAAGTTTAGGTTCTGGTTAGCTTGCTTTGCGCTTTCTCGTTTGGAAATGGTACGCCGTGTTGGGCGGTCGGTAGTTGTTGGAGCTGTGCGGACGCCTCTGATTGTAGAGTCTGCGCCAACGTCCGCTGATGATGCATGCTTCACTGATGCTGTAGAAGACCTCCGCGTCGAGCACTTCCCTGCGGTAGGTTCCGTTGAAGCTCTCGCTGGCGCCATTTTGCCAAGGCTTTCCTGGATCAATGTAGGCGGTTTCCGGTCCCCGCTCCGCTAGCCATTCTTTCAGTGCGTTGGCGATGAATTCCGGGCCATTGTCAGAGCGCAGATAGCGCGGTGTGCCATAGCGCCGAAACAGTCGCAGCAAAATAGCTTTCACATCGCTTGCGTTGAAGGATCGTGCGATGTCGATAGCCAACGCGTAGCCGCTAGCCTCGTCCTTGACGAGCAGACCCCGAAACGCCTCGCCGTTGACCAGCGCATCGTGCACGAAGTCGTAGCACCAAACGTCATTCGGCTGCAGGGCTGCCGGATTCAGGCGTTCGCCTGTGCGGATCTTCCTCCTCACCGTACGTGTCGGGCACTGCAGTCCGGCACGGCGCCAGATCCGCAGCACACGCTTGCGACCGACAGCAGCACCGCAAAGAGCGAGCCGACCCTTGACGAGACGATGTCCCCAACGCGGATGATGGCGAACCATGGGACGCATCCGTCGCAGTAGCTGTGCATCCTTGGCCGGTTGCCGGCGTTGATACCCCAACATGGACCGCGAAACCTGCAGCGCCCTGCAGGCCTTGGTGCATGACATGCCCCGCTTCTGTGCGTATCGGACCTGGGCCAGGCGACCCGACACGCTCACCATTTTTTTGCTGCGATCTCCTGCATGACTTCGATCGCCAGATCGCGCTCGGCCAGCAACTTCTTCAAGCGTGCGTTTTCTTGGCTCAATCGCTTGAGCTCGACCACCTGGGTCGCCTCCATGCCGCCGTACTTGCGACGCCACAGATACAGCGTCTGCTCGGAGATCTTGTGCTTACGTGCTGTGGCAGCAACGCCCTCAGCCCTTGACTCACGTACGATCTCGACAACCTTCACATCACTGAACTTCGACTTCTTCATCCTTCCTCCGCTGGGGTTATCCTAAACCTCCCAGCGGTCCGAAATCAGGGGCACACACCAATGCCGTACAGGCGTGGGCCGAATCCAACCCCATCTTCTGGGATTTCATCCAGCCAGGCTGTCCGGCGCAGAACGCCTACATCGAGCGCTTCAACGGAACCTATCGCGTCGAAGTGCTCGACGCCAACCTCTTCCCAACTTTTGCAGCAGCAAGAGCAGAGACGCAGCGCTGGATGCCCATCTACAACCAGCAACGCTGTCACCAAGCCATCGGCAACCTGCCGCCGCTGGTCTTCAAACGTCAATGGCAGGAACGAAAGTCTCTACTTTCGAATGGCAGCGCTTGAGGGGTATTGACCGGGTAAGGGCCTTTTCACTTAATCCGATTTCGGAGGTTGCGAACCCGATCAGCGCCGACTAAGACGACATCTGATTACTGTCATTAGGTCGCTCCAACTTGCCGGAGGGACTACTTTTCGTTGGCGATATGGAGGCTGGCGATGAGGGACTCTCTCCGTTGGCACTGAGAGTCCTCAAAGGCCTCAACTTCAACGACTGATGCTTTCCCAACCTGAAGATGAAGCTGATTGGCCTGAGGATCATCAAAGATTCTCCCTAAAAAAGGAAAGTAATGTGGGATCTTGGTACAACGGGTCATGCCCAGAAGCGGAGTGGGCGCGTACCTGAGCTTCGAGCGTCGCATCGCCGATGGGATCCAGATCACCCAGATACCAATCGGAGTGGACTGTTATTCAACCCCGAAGAAGTGAAACGCGCGGTG
>JBDTCQ010000287.1:0-11133 GCA_039923515.1 Dokdonella sp. | reverse complement strand
GAACGCTGGCGGATTTAGCGCTGTCGACAATCCTCTTTGCCACGGCGAAACGATCATCCTGATGCTGCTGAGCCAGAACCTTTTCGATTTCCTTCGTTTTGGAAACAGCCTCTCGTGTCGGGGCAAGCTCCGCATCGATCACCAGATACATTTCGACTACCAGCGTTGCCATTCCCACAATCAACACGCCACCGGCCAGTATCAGTGGTTTTGGCGAATTGAGCTCCCCAGCTTTCGACCTTCCTCGCCGGTGAATGAGTAGCGCGATGAAGCTAGCGCCAAGCATGGCCAAAGCCACCGTCTTCATCGACACTACGAAGGAAGCCAAAAGCATGGCCACCATTGCCGCAAACAACAACATCACCATGATTTCTTGTTCCGGCAATTACCTGGGCAAACGGGTCGCCCGATGCTCGCCAATCTCTACTGCTGCAGCTTGGGTAAACCATGGCAACGATCGGGACACTGACAATCCGGCCTTGATTCGGAGGCGCTGGCGAAAGGCCGACCTCATGGAGAGCGCCGTTCATGCCGACGACCGAGCTTTTCCTTATCCGGTGTCGCTCTGGATCCGCTTCACGCGCTTGCGGTACTCATGAACATTGTCGCCAGGTATGCGTGTCGCTTGCGTGCCCTTGACCTCGTTGACCTTCTGCTCCGAGCCGGTCACGGGCTTGGCTTCGACAGCTGTCTCGCGTTCGAAGGCATGCGATTTGTCGGTATTTCGGTAATACCGGTACAAGTACCAGTACAGCCCGGTTGCACCGGCTGGGCCCATCGCGAGCAGCCAAAGTCCGCCATCATCGCTCATCACGAATTCCCCAGGATCAAGAGTGCAATGCCTTCGAGAAACGTGCCCACGGTGAGAGCGGCCATAAGGAGTTTCCATTGCTGCACCGGCACGCTGCCCATGGTTTCGCCGGTACGGCCGTTTACCGCGATGTAATGCAGCAGGCCGCCGTTGGGGCCGGGCTGATGGTAGGAATAGAGCCATACCGGCAGGTACATCGCCACCCAGCGCGTGCCGTGCACGCTGAGGCGCTCCTGCTCCCAACGCACACCCCGATCGTAGCGACCAACCGATGCTTCGACCTGTGCGCGGGCGATCGACAGCAACTGATCTTCCAGGCGAGGGCGGAGTTGTTCCACGTCGCGATCACGCTTTTCCGTGGTCAAGCCCATCAGGTAGGACGCGTTCCACTTCACCGCGTTCTTGGTGTCGAACGGCAGGATGGTATTGATGATGTTGTTGGTATTGATGCGCGTGTCCAGGTTGCCGCGTTCGGTGGACGATTCCAGCGGGAGGTCGTCCACGGTGAAGTCCACGTGACGATCCAGCTGGTACACGTCGGCATCGTAGTAGGTCTTCTTGTTGTTGCCACTGCCCTGCGTGTAGCGACGCGTCTCGATTTCACCCTGGCCAGCGACGTCGGCGCTGGCGTTGCCATCAACGATCATGTACGGCAGATAGACACCAACGACGTTCTCGGGCGTGAATTGCTCCTTGAATTCCTTCAGCGCGAAAAATTGCCGCTTGTCCACGAACTGGCGGATGCGCGCGACCGCGTCGTCCTTCTTGATGTGGAAGGGCAACACCGCATCCGGCACCGCACCGTTTGCAATCTGTTCGTTGACGCCGAAGACGTGGCGACACCAGTGGCAACGCGCGGTCATCGCATTTGCGGTGTTCACCGTCACCTCGGCGCCGCAGCCGGTGCACTTGAAGGTCATCAGACTGGCGGCGTCCGCCTTGATGTCTTGCGCACCCGAGGCGACAACCGTGCCCTCGAGCTGATCGAGGCCCGTACCGAGCCCGAATTCCTCCTCAACCCGCTCGCCATGCCATTCATGGCGACAGTACTGGCAGATCAGCAGGTCACTACCAGGCTTCTGCCGAATATCGGTTGCGCCGCATTTCGGGCAACGGTTGAGACCATCCTGGAGCTCCGCGGCGGACGTTTCGATGGCAACCGGATCGGGCGCCAGCAATTCGTCGCGAATTGGCTTTGGCAGGGTGGCGGGATCGATCGGAGAACTGTCGGGTACTGGCGGCACATCCTGCGGCGATCCCGGACCGGTGTATGGGGGCACCGGCGGCGGGTTATTGGCGTTCGACATGGTGGTTGCCCGGTGCGCGGCTTACAGACCGAGCGCCTTGGCTTTTAGTGCGTCGTAATCGGTTTGCGTGATCAGGCCGAGATCGAGCATCTCCTTGGCCTTCTTCAATTTGGCAACCGGGTCATCGGCCGCCGGCGCGGCTGGCGCAACCGGCTGCTGCAAACCGCCGAGGCCGCCCATCATGCCCGACGCCATGTCAATGCCCATCATGCCCGCTGCACCACCATTCTCGCCAGCCGACTGCATGCCCTGAGCGACGCTGGCCTGCAAGTTGGAGTTGCCCCGCGAGCCAGACAGTGCATCGGCGCGCTGCACGGTCTTGAGCAATTCCTTGGTGTTCTCGTCGTACTCGATGGAAATGATCGCGGTCTTGACGATGGCCAAGCCGCGGTCGGATTTCCATTGATAGGCATTCTCCACCGCATCCGACAAGCTCTTGGCAAAACCGACCGAATCCTGCTGGATCTTGGTGATGCGTTGGCCCTTGCTCGGGTCATTGGTGTACAGACTAAAGGCCGGCGCAAGCGAACCCACCACTTAATTGAAGAGCTGGCTGGCGGCGGCGTTGTCGATATCGGTGAAATCGAAGATTTGGCCAGGTTGCAGATAAGAGGCAGGAACGAAGTTCTTCACGAACAGGATCGGATCAACGATTTTCATCGTGTAGGAGCCGCGCGTCACCGCGCCGACCTGGGTGTTCAGGAAGCCATCGTCCCAATAGATTTCCGATTGTGTACCAAAGCGGTTGTCAGGCAATTCCTTCAGCGAGACAAAAAACGCGGCCTGTTGCGAACCCGGCTGGCCGCCGAATTTGAAACGCTCCCAGCTCTGCTTGACCAGCGACTCCATGAGGCCGCCGCCCGAGAAGATCGACTTGGAGTTGAGGTCATCCGATCGCCATTCGTAACCGCCCGCCTCGGCAGCAAAGCCGGTGATCGCGCCATCCTGGAACAGCAGCAGACCGTAACCTTCCGGAACAATGATCTTCGAACCATTGGTGATGATGTTTGAGGAACCCTTCGTATTCGAACCGCGTCCGGCATTGGTGCCCTGCGGCACTGCGGCAAACAACGCGGCCGTCGTCGGCAAACCGGCCGGAACCGTGTAGAAATCCTTCCACTGGTCGGCAAGTGCACCGCCAATCGAACCCACTGCTGCCTGAATAAGACCCATGCCATCTCTCCGCGATTCGTGGCCGGGCACCGTGCCCGCCATACCGGGCGAACTATACCGTCCCAACGCAAAAAGAGGGCATAGTCATTTGGCTGAGAGAATGTCATCGCAGCGGTTCCTGAGCTTGATGCAGAGCGGGGGCTCTCACGGCCTTGAGAAGCGGCTCGCGATCGCCTACTCAGAGGGAATAAGTGCGGCCTGAGCTGGGATCGTTTTCCTTGGGCCTAGCTGCCCCGATAGATCGCGCAGAGCTTGTTGCCATCGGGATCACGCACATAGGCCAGATGCATTGCTCCCATGGGACTTTCACGCAAACCAGGGGTGGCCTCAATCGAGCTACCGCTGTGCGCAACCGCCGTGTCATGGAACTGCGGCACCTGTTCCGGAGAGTTGCACTCGAAGCCGATCGTGCCGCCATTGGCGAAGGTTGCTGCGTCGCCGTTTATGGGCTCACTGACGCAGAAGGTGCTGCCGCCATGCCGATAGAAAAGTCGCGCGTGACCGGTACTTGCGTTGTTGCGATGGGGCTCGCCTGCACCCAACACGCCCAGCAACGCATCGTAAAAACGCTTTGAGCGCTCGATATCGTTGGATCCCACCATGATGTGACTGAACATGCACATGCTCCGGGACTACCGGCGGGCTGCCGGATCTGACCAAGCGTGATGATGGCGGAAAAATGAGGCTGGTCCGGGATTTTTCTGGATCCGGCTCCAGGCATAGCTCGGGGATGGTCAGGCTGGAGCGGGGCTGGAAAAACCTCGACGGTTTTCTGCGTGCCCGTATGGGACTGAGGGAGGGCGACCGGGATGACCCGGCGCCCTGCCCGATGTCTTATTTGTCGACAGCGCGGGTGACCATGTCCCACGAGGGATACGATGAGCTGTCAGCGGTCGCCGTGCCCTTGCCGTCCTTGAACTCGAATGTCACGTCGCTGCCTTTGCTGAATTCGATCGTCTTGAGGTTGCACATGGCCGCCTTCGAAGCGGCATCGCTGCAGTATGGCTCGGCACCGTCCTTGATGGCGTTGGCGAACCGCTTGACCAGCCACAGCTCGTTGAGGTCCTTGAAGGTATCGAACTTGACGTCAAACGCGACATCGCATCCGCAGGAATTCTTCAGGGTTGCGACCGCTTCTTTTACCGCCGGTTCCGCCTCACTGGTCGTGAAATCCCGTTCCGCCTTGCCGGCAAAGGCAAATACCGGGATGAACATCAATACGAGAGCCAGTTTTCTGATTTTCACAGTCAAGTCCTTTCGGGTTCAAAGAATGAAACTCGGTGAATCAACCCACACATCTTGCGAGCGGGCAGGCGTTCACCGAGGGTTGAGGAAATTTGCAACATGCCGGATTTTCCCGACCGAAGCTTAGCCTTTCCGCTCAAATTAATCTGCAGTAAATTACTCCGAGATGCCCCCCACAAGGTTTTTCTGAGACAAGTGCAGCCTTTTCAGCGCCGCAGTCGGACCATCCCGCGTTTCCCCGCCGCTCTTACCAAATTTGTCAATTCAAACCACGACGACTATGCATAATCTCTGCTCTCGTCGTGCCCTGTCCACGACTGGATTCGGGAGTGGCGCAATGAGGATGACAAAGAGTCTAGCGGCCGAGTTTCTCGGCACGTTCTGGTTGGTACTGGGGGGATGTGGCAGCGCGGTTCTCGCTGCCAAGTTTGGTGGCGACGGAAATCCCTTGGGAATCGGCTTCATCGGCGTTGCCCTGGCATTCGGCCTGACCGTGCTGACGGGTGCGTATGCGTTCGGCCATGTTTCAGGGGCGCATTTCAATCCGGCGGTGAGCCTTGGCCTATGGGCAGGTGGCCGATTCCCGGGCAGGAATCTTGTCCCCTACATCGCTGCACAAGTCGCCGGGGCGATATTCGCCGCGTGGATCCTTTTCATCATTGCGAGTGGATCAGCGACGTTCGTGATCGAACCCGGATCGGCCGGTGCATTCGCAAGCAACGGCTTCGGTGCTCTGTCGCCGGGTGGCTATTCGATGATGTCGGCCATGCTCTGCGAGATTGTGCTGACCGCATTCTTCCTGATCGTGATCATGGGCTCGACGCATGGTCGGGCGCCGGTCGGCTTCGCGCCGATCGCCATCGGTCTCGCCCTGACCCTGATCCATTTGATTAGTATTCCGGTGACGAACACCTCGGTTAACCCGGCTCGATCCACGGGCGTTGCCCTGTTCGCCGGCGGTGCCGCGATAGGACAACTGTGGATGTTCTGGATCGCTCCCTTCATCGGCGCACTGATCGGAGGCGTGATCTACCGCTGGCTGGGCAAGGACGATACGGATATCGTCGGCGATTAGCGCTTGGCGCACAAACAACCGGGATACACACAATCCCCGGGTGGGCGGAAGCGGCAAGCGTATTGGATCCCTCGATGATTTACGCTGATGGATTTCAGCGGACGCTGATGACAAATGTGCTTCCCTGCCCGCTTCAACAACGCCCTGGAAATGCTCCAGGGCGTTTGCTAGCGCGACAGCAAAGTCGGCAAACGCAGGATTCGTTGGGATAGTGACTCGTGATACGCCGTTCACGTCGACCGAAACCACATAAGGGGTTGTACGCCGGCGGGGGCGCGCCGGAAGCGGATTTCGCTCGATATCGGCGGACGTGCGTTTGATTTCCGCGCAATCAAACCTGGCTTGCTCGATATCGATGACTCTGTGTTGCTGATCGGATCGCGTGTGTCATCCCGGCTCAACGCGACAAGCCGCCGCGGGAAATGACGGGCGTGTGACGGCGGCTCCGCGAGATATTCCAGCGTCAGCATCCCGCATGCCATCATGATGACTGTGATGGGGGCATGGAACGGGGATGAGTCTCGACAGCCGAGGCGACGACGTGATTTCTGGAGCTGATCCAGCCCAAGCTCTGGAACAGACCCTGCTGCCCGCGGCCTACGCCCGTTTGCGCGCCATTGCCGCAGGCCAGCGGCGGCGCATGCCGGTCGCAACGTTGAATACAACAGCGCTGGTCAACGAAGCATTTCTGCGAATCTATTCCACCCACGCAAGCGCCGAACGCGAACGCTATTTCGCGCTGTTTGCGCGGGTCGTACGCAACACCCTGATCGATCACATTCGTTCACGCCGCGCCCGGAAACGCGATGTTCCGATCGCGAGCATGGCGGAAGATGCACCAATTCATTTCGATGAGCGCGACATGGATCGCCTGCTGGCCATCGATGCCGCATTGACGACGATGCGCGACCAGCATGCCCGCCTGGTGCAAGTCGTAGAGATGCGTTTTTTTGCCGGATTCGAGAATCAGGAAATTGCAGAACTGCTCGGCTTGACCGAAAAAACGGTTCGGCGCGACTGGTTGCAGGCGCGCGCGTTGTTGTCCGAGGTTCTGGATGACGAGTGAACCTGTGGGATCACCCTCCGACAGCAACTTGCTGGCTCAAATGGATGAGCTGTTCGATTTGCTCGCAGAACACGACGAAAGCCAGCAACTGGATCGACTTGAGGCGCTTGCGGATCGCTTTCCAGCCGAGGCGGTGGCGGCCGTTCGAAGACTTTTGCGTGGCCTTGAGCGCCATGGCGCGTTTTTCGAGCAACCCGCAGCGCAACGTGTAAGCCTGGATAGAACGTACACCAGCGGACAGTCTTTGGGTCGGTGGCGGGTCGATGGCGAGCTGGGTCGCGGTGGCCAGGCCATTGCATTGGCAGTATCGCGCCTGGAAGGTGGGTTCGAGCAGCAAGCCGTATTGAAAATGCCGCTGAGCACTCCGCCTTCGCCCGACGCTGTGCGCCGCATGCTGCGTGAACGTCAGCTTCTAGCCTCGCTAAAGCATGCCGGATTGCCGTCGATAATAGATGGCGGCGTGCTTGAGGA
Source organism: Dokdonella sp. (assembly GCA_039923515.1). Classification (GTDB taxonomy): domain Bacteria; phylum Pseudomonadota; class Gammaproteobacteria; order Xanthomonadales; family Rhodanobacteraceae; genus Dokdonella. The sequence goes on along the minus strand of JBDTCQ010000287.1, from coordinate 3,985 downwards.
TGGTGCGCCGTACCTTGTCATCGAGCGCATCGTGGGCCAGCCAATCGATGTGTACGCCAATACGAGGCAGCTCTCGCTGCGCGATCGAATAGGGTTGTTGCGCCAGGTGGCCAACATCGTTGCCTATGCGCACGCGCAGCTGGTGCTGCATCGGGATATCAAGCCGGCCAATATCCTCATCGACGGCGATGGCCGCGTCGTACTGCTGGATTTTGGCGTCGCTCAATCGCTGCAGGCCGATGCCAGCGCGACCAGCATCGGCTACACGCTGGCATTTGCTGCACCGGAGCAGGTGCGCGGTGAACGAAGCAGTGCGGCGACCGATGTTTATGGACTCGCCGCACTGGCCTGCCGACTGCTCGGCGGTGAAGGACCTTTCCCCGGAATGCAGGCCAGTTCGCAGGTTCGTGCAGTGCTTGAAGACATGCCGAAGTTGCCTGCAGGTCTGGGTCGCGATCTCGCCGCCATTCTTCAGCGCGCCTTGCGCAAGGAGCCGCAGGCGCGCTACGCCAGCGTGGCCGAATTCGATGCTGAACTCGAGCGTTGGCAACTGCATCGGCCCGTGCTCGCCCACGCGGGTGGCAAGCGCTATCGCGTCGGCAAGTGGCTGCGACGCTGGCGGCTTGCGGTCGCCGTCGCGTCGATCTTGCTGGCCATCACGGCGACGGCACTTTGGCAGCGAATGCAGGCGCAGCAAGAAGCTGCGAATGCGCTGGCGGTGAAGAATTTTGTCCTGCGGGCATTCACGGGCGCCAATCGCTGGACGACCGGACGCGAAGTCAGCGCGCTGGAGTTGGCCCAGCGCGGCTTTTCCGAGGTGGAATCAATCAGAAACCCACGGGCAAGGTTTGAGCTGTATTCCACCCTGGCCGCCGTGTTCGCAAGGAATCAGCCGCAGCGCTACTCAGTGATGGCCAGCGAGAGGCGGATGGGGCTTATGGATCAGATTGGGTTATCCCGCACGGAGCAACTGCAGCTAACGATCGAGCATCTCAATTTCTTGTGGTGGGCGGAGCGATTGGCAGACGTACACGCACAAATACCTGTGGTTCAATCCCGCTTCGCCGAAGAGCTCGCCGACGACCCTTTGCCGCGCCTGCAATTGGACGAGTTGCAGATGAACCTGGCCAAAGGCGAGCAAAATTTTTCGCAACTTCGGAAGATGAACACGCGTGACTTCTTGTTGGCAAAGCAGCGCACATTTGAGCCCAGCAGCAGCCAGATCAATGAAACTTATTACTACGGAAACCTCGCCTTCGCTGCGTGGCATCAGTTCCAGTATCGCGAGGTGTTTGAACATCTGCCCGGGATGCTTCGGGCGGCGCACCGGTCCGGGACGATTGATGCCAACAGTGGCTTGGCCGTCGGCGCGGCGGCGGTGCTTTTGCAAGGATTGCTGCCAACCAGTGAAACCGAGCAAGTCTCGGCGCGGGCATTGAACTGGTGCTATGGCTATTTTGGCGAAGAGTCAACCTATTGCGATGGATTGCACGAACTTCAGTTGGTCCATCGGGTGCATAGTGCCCAGTGGGCGCAAGCGGAGGAGCTTTATGCCAGACGTTTGCAAATCAACAATCGCTACCCCGAAGAATCCATCGTCGAGCTCCAGCCGATCTACTATGCAGGTGCGGTGATTGCGTTGGCACGCGGGGATTTGGCTGCCGCAACGGATCGAGCGCAGCATGCCCATGCGCTTGCAATCACGGTGTGCGGTGCCGAAACCCATTGCACCCGCGCCGCACGCGCCGCGCAACTCCAAGTCACTGGCACCCAGGAAGCGAACGCCGAATTGCGCGCGCTGGCAAACGAGCAGACTGACAAGGAAGACCCGCAGGCATGGCGCAGTTGGCTGTGGCTCGCGCAGAACGCTGTCACCCGTAAAGATTTCGCATCCGCGCGCACCGATCTCCGCAAATCAGGCGATTGGCTGCACGCGCGCGGCACCCCGCTGCAAGGCGATATGGTTGCGCTGTACCAGCAACTGGATCTGATCGCACCGACCGACCCGGTGTATGAGGTGAACAGCATGCTGCCGGAGATTGACCGGGTTCTGGCCGAAGCGGAAAAGCTGCGTCAGGACAAGGCGCGCCTGGCGCCGCAGCCGGAAGGTGCTGACAGCCGGCCATGATGGTACCGGTCGATCTGAATCGGCCAAAGCCACCGTTTGCGCGCTCGGACATGACGCCGCAGAATATCCGTGGCCATCGCCGTTTCACGAGTACGTAGCCAGCGCTTCACCGTGCGCGCAGTCTGCTTGATTGAGTCGCCCTCAGGCTGGGTATTGTTGTCCGCTCTTTTTTTCGCAGAATTGCCATCAACAAGAAGCTGCGACGCTCGCCCAACAGGACGGTTCGGGATATTCGGGATCGGTCCGTTCATCAGCGTCTTGATCGGCGGTGTGAGCTATCGCAGGCTGGCAAGGATCGCAGCGATATCGCGGGCAATGGCCGACACGTGGAATTGGCGAGTAAAGGGGTCAACAGACTGGACACATTGGGCGGCCGATCCAGGCTGATCATGCGGCTACCCTCTACCACGGCACCTCGATGCCATCCCAGGCGATGAAACGTCCGCTGTCGGCGGGCGAACTGCGCGCGATGATGCGCAACAACTGGCTGGCCGCCTTTTGCGTACTGAACAGCTTGAGTGGGAGGACCCTGGATTGGAACGGTGTCGAGAGTGGCGTGTCGACCGTACCCGGATGCAACAACAGACAAATGCCTTGCGGATTGCGACGTTTCCATTCGATCGAGAAGGTCTTCAGCAACTGGTTTTGTGCGGCCTTGGATGCACGATAGGCATACCATCCGCCGGCACGGTTGTCGCCGATCGATCCAACTCTCGCGGACAACGAAGCAAAAATCGCAGGCTGGCTGCGACACAGCTTCGGCATCAATGCCTTTGCCAGCAGCAGTGGCGCGTATGCATTGAGCCGAAACACCTTTTCAAGCATCGCGACGCTGGCTTGTTCGATCGACTTTTCCGGTGCGATATCCTGCGCGTGCAATACTCCGGCAGCGTTGATGACCAGATGCAATGCATCTATCGCCTGCAACGATTCCGCGATGCGCTGCAGGTCAGATTCAACGGTGATATCGGCATCCACCGTCCGCAACTTTTCGCCGAACGTTTCATGCAACTGACGCAGCGCCTCGTTGCACGTTGCTGATCGCGAGACGGCAAACACGCACGCGACGTGCCGGTTCCCAAGAAGCTGTCTCACCATGGCCAGACCTATGCCGCTGCTGGCACCGGTTACCAGAACGTTGGCCAAACCCTGCACGCTTGCCACCGGTGGCATGTCTTCATCGAAGTTCATGCTGGCACTTTAACGCCAATCCGCAACCACCATCGCATCGCAGTCATTCGGTTGTCGGGATGCGAGAGGCATGCGCTCCGGAAGTATTGAACCATCCTGCAAAACCCACGATGTGCGCGTCTCCATTCCAAATTTCCGGCGGATGCAAGCGCCTCCCTGACGTCACCTGCACTCTGCTGGGATTTCGTCGCCGGCCTTTCCAAGTCTCGACACAGGTTCAGCGAAATTCAGCGCGCGTAGCGGCAGCACGCGTACGCTGCGCATTGGCCAAACCAAGTCATCGAGTGACCTATGCGCAGTCTCCGTCTATCAATCAGTTCGCTCCTCATCGTACTCATGCAAACCGCGTGTACGGAAGTCGCCACAATATCGGTGGCCGAGGGCACCGGGCCCGAGCCGACGCTGCCGAAACCGAATCCGAAGCTGATTCCCACGGTCAAGATTGCACCTGCCACCGGCTGGTCGGCCGGTGAGAAGCCGACTGTCGCGTTCGGATTGGCTGTTGGGGCATTTGCCGTTGGCCTCGATCATCCGCGCTGGTTGTATGTATTGCCGAATGGCGATGTGCTGGTCGCCGAAACCAATAGTCCGCCCAAGCCGGAAGACGGCAAGGGCATCAAAGGTGCCGTCATGAAGGCGGTCATGAAGCGTGCGGGCGCCGGCGTC
>JBDTCQ010000286.1:0-5985 GCA_039923515.1 Dokdonella sp. | reverse complement strand
GATCCGCCGTGCCGGCAACATGACTGTCCCTGTGCACTGCCGCGGCCGTAGCTGACGGCGTCCCCAGCAGCGCAGCATAGTCGGCCAGCGGCTCACCGACACCGAGGCGAAAGCCGGACTGGTGACGCAGGAACGGACGCTGCATGGCGTCGCCTGCAACCGGATCGCGACCGGCGTCGTCAGTCGGCTGCATGCCTGCGCGCGCACCGGACAGCGCCTCATGCAGGCTGCGGTAAAGGAAATCGTGGACGAGGCGCGACTCGCGGAAGCGGACCTCACTCTTGGCCGGATGCACATTGACATCGACGCCTTGCGGATCGAGCTCAAGAAACAGCACGAAGGCCGGATGTCGGCCATGGAACAAGACATCGGCATAAGCCTGTCGGACCGCATGGGCGACCACACGATCGCGGACGAGACGTCCATTGACGTGGAAATACTGCTGATCAGCCTGCGAGCGCGAGGCCGTCGGCAGACCGACCCAGCCGGACAAGCGCATTCCCGCACCGCTGTGCTCGACGCGCAGACTGTTGCCAACGAACTCTTCGCCAAGCACATCGGCAATCCGGCGACTGGCCTCGGCCGCATCGCGCAAGGGTTTGTAAAGACGGACGACCTTGCCATTGTTGCTGAGGCGGATTTCGACGGCGTCACGCGCCAGGGCGATCGAGCGGACCAGGTCGTCGATATGGTTGAATTCGGTGCGCTCGGCACGCAGGAATTTCCGCCGCGCTGGCAAATTGTAGAAAAGATCACGAATTTCGACACTGGTTCCAGGCGCATGCTGGGCCGGCCGTTGACTATGCGGCTTGCCACCATCAACCTCGATGCGTATCGCGTTCTCGGCGGTCGCCGTGCGCGACGTCAACGCGAATCGCGACACAGAGGCAATCGATGGCAGGGCTTCACCGCGGAATCCCAAGGTACCAACTTTTTCGAGATCCTCGAAACTCGCGATCTTGCTGGTCGCGTGGGCCGAGATCGCCAGCGGCAGATCGTCGGCCTCGATGCCGGCACCATCGTCGCGCACGCGGATCAGGCGCGCACCGCCATCCTCGATATCGATTTCAATGCGCCGCGCGCCGGCGTCAAGGCTGTTCTCGACGAGTTCCTTGACCACCGATGCGGGGCGCTCGATGACCTCGCCAGCGGCGATCTGGTTGACGAGTTCAGTGGGGAGTGAATGGATGCGCGCCATGCGGGGTCAGAAGCAATCGAATCCCGCATCATAGCGGATCGATCCGGCAACACAGCTCAACGCAACTGCTGCAGAACCGCGCTCAACCCTGCGGAATCTCCAGCACATCGCCGACGTTGACGCTGTCGCGGGCAAGCTTGTTGGCATTGCGCAACGCAGCTACCGAGGTTCCGTGGGTGGCCGCAATGATACTCAGGGATTCACCCCGTGAAACGACGTGGCGGCTGGCCTTGGCCCGATTGCTCTCGACCGCAAACCAGGTACCGGGCGGCGGCGTTGAGCGGAAATAATTGCGCACGCCATCGAGGATCGCTTCGGCCAGCTTGGTCTGCTCGGCCGGCGTCTTCAAGCGGCGCTCTTCGGCCGGATTCGAGATAAAGGCGGTTTCGACCAGGATCGATGGCACGTCCGGTGATCGCAGCACGATGAAGTTCGCACGCTCGACATGATTCTTGTGGGTCGGCCCCACCCGCCCCATGGCGGCATGAACCTGCGAGGCGACTGCGTTGCTCGCTTCCATGGTCGCACCCTGCGACAGATCGAGGAGCACAGCAGCCAGCGTATCGTCACGCGTATCCAGCGAAACGCCACCCACCAGATCGGCACGGTTCTCGCTGTCGGCCAGCCAGCGCGCTGCCTGGCTGGTTGCACCCCGCGGAGAAAGCACCCACACCGAACTTCCGCGCGCCTCGCTTTTGCTGAATGCATCGGCGTGGATAGAAACGAACAGATCAGATTTTGCCTCGCGGGCCTTCTGGTAGCGTGCGTCGAGCGGGATGAAGAAATCGCTGTCGCGGGTCAGCATCGCACTCATACCGGGTTCCTTGTCGATGACACGCTTGAGTTCACGTGCGACCGCGAGGGTGATGACTTTTTCGTAGGTTCCGGATGCGCCGACCGAACCCGGATCGTCACCGCCGTGGCCAGCGTCGATCATGACGACGACGTTCCTCGATGCGCCAGGTGGAACGATCTTTGCGACGGTCTTGACTGCTTCAGGCTGAGTCTTTGGATACAGATCGAGAACCAGCCGATATCCGAACTTCTCCGCGGGTGGCAGGAGAAAACTCTTCGGTCGCACACGTTCGCCGAGATCAAAGACGACACGAAGATCCTTGGCTCCCTGTTTTCCGCTGCGCACGGACTTGAGCAAGCCCTTGGCCTGGGTGACTTCGTAGTCGGCGGCGAACGTGCTCGACTTGAGATCGAGAACCAGCCGATCTGGCCCGTTCAGGTCAAACAACTTGTAGTCAAGCGGGCCCGAGACGTCGAAAACCGCACGCGTGTATTCAGGCCCAGACCAGATTCGCAGGGCCTTGATTTCAGCCGCGTGGGCAGGAGCCCACAGAGCCGCCAGCACCAGCAACGCGGCAAGAAATCGATTCATCGTCGGCGCATGACCATCCATGGTTGCGCATTCAAGCGCAGATGATCATGCAATTCAAGTCTTTTCCCTTTCAAATCCGCAATATGCAGAACCTTCTTGAGAAATCATTCAGGAGTGGAACCGGTCATTGATGCGGGAATTGCGCACGCAACCATTGGCGGCCTCGCGCGGAATACGCGCTGACCGAGACATTGCGCCGCTCACCTGCATGCTCGAAGCGAAAGCCCAGATCGGCAGGCGGAAGCGCGCCGGTGCCACGCTCCGGCCATTCGATCAGCATCAAACTGTTTGAATCGACCAGGTCCGGCAAGCCCAGCCACTCGAGTTCGTCGGCATCGGCGATGCGGTAGAGGTCGAGATGATGCGCCTGCAGATCGTCGACCCGGTAGGACTCAAGCAAGCTGTAGGTAGGGCTCTTGATGCGCTCGCCGACACCGATCGCCATCAGCAAGGCACGCGCAAACGTGGTCTTGCCGGCACCGAGATCACCTTCGAGCAGAACCACCCCACCCTGCCCGAGCAGCGGCGCAAAAGTCTGCGCCACTCCTTTGAGCGCGGCTTCATCGATAGCGGGCCATTCGACGAGGGTGGTCATGCCTGCCCCGAGTTGACGAAGGCGCGCAGGAACGGCAGGAGATCGCTGGCGATCATTCCGCGCGGGGAATTGCCGGCCGCATGGTCGCCGGCAAGCGCATGGGCGACAACACCAAGCTGGGCCGCATCCCACGCCGACAGTCCCTGCGCGAGCAAGCCGGCAATGACCCCGGTCAGCAGATCGCCCATGCCGCCGCTGGCCATGCCAGGATTACCGAACGGACAAAGAGCAACTTCTTGCCCCGGGTTCGAAATCAGACTTCCGGCGCCCTTGAGCACGACGACTGCGCAATAGCGTTTGGCCAGCTCGCGGACAGCGGAAAATCGGTCGGCCTGGATATGCGCCACATCGCAACCCAGCAGGCGCGCGGCTTCGCCAGGGTGTGGCGTCAATACGATCGTGTTTGGCAGATCGAGATGTTCGCGCGCTAGCAGATTGAGTCCATCTGCATCAATCACGCACGGCTTGCTGGCGCGCAACGCCGCATCCCAGAGCGCATGCCCCCAGGCCGTCTGGCCCATTCCGGGGCCCAACGCAATCACGCTGGCGCGCTCAATCATGCCCTCCAGCGATTGTGGGCCTTCGACACCACGAACCATCAATTCGGGTCGACGTGCGCTGATTCCGCCGGCATGCACCGAGCGGGTCGCTACGCTGACCAAGCCCGCACCGACGCGCAAGGCTGCTTCGGCGCACAGCGTGACCGCACCACCCATGCCTTCGTCGCCCCCCACCGCAAGCACATGCCCGAATTTTCCTTTATTGACATTACTATTTCGGGGTGGGAGCACAGAAAGGACGCCGATGTCGAGCAGGCGGGTATCGCCAGGGCAAGCGGAAAAGACTGGCGAGGAGATGCCGAGACTATCGAGGCTCAACGCCCCACAGCAGTCGACGCCATCTGCTGTGAACAAGCCACGCTTCCAGCCGACAAAACTGATGGTTGCATCGGCGCGCACAACCGGCCCAGGCGCAACACCCGAGTCGGCGTTGAGTCCGGATGGCACATCGAGCGAGAGCTTCCCCGCGCGATGCGCGTTGATACGCTCGATCAGGTTTGCCGCGACTCCGCCGGGAGCTCGCGTCAAACCCGTGCCGAACAAACCGTCGACCAACACATCGGCGTCCCCTGGCAGTTCGCTGCCGTCAGCGACCGTGATCGATCCGCCCGATTCGAGCCAGGCGGCACGTGCCAGTCCCGCATCACCGTGCGATTCGTGACCCAGCGCGACAACGCCGACATCGAGCCCCGCCAAGGATGCGAGCCGGGCGACGAGGAATGCATCCCCGCCATTGTTGCCATTGCCCGCTAGAACAAGAACCTTGCGAGCATCTGGCCAGCACACGCGCAGCAAGGCGAACGCCGCTGACGCCGCTCGCTGCATCAGCTCGAAGCCTGGAATCCCGCCGGCAATCGCTGCTTGATCGAGCCGGCGAACCTGCTCAATGGTGTACAAGGATGTGGAAATCGACGGGCACGGCATGCGCGGGATTATACGGAGCGTTCCGCCGAAACCCGCGATGGCCGTATGCTTGTTGATGTCTTTCGTTGTACTTCTCAAACCATGCCTTCGATTGATTACGCCCAACTGAATTCCGACCTGCAGCAATGGGCGACCGAACTCGGCTTCCAGCAAGTCGGCGTGGCCGGAGTCGAGTTGGGCGCTGACGAGCGCCATCTGCTCAACTGGCTTGATGCCGGTCGTCATGGCGAAATGGACTACATGGCGCGCCATGGCAGCAAGCGCAGCCGCCCGGATGAACTGCTGCCCGGAACCTTGCGTGTGATCTCGGTGCGCATGGATTATCTGCCCGAGGGTGCACGTGATGGCTGGGATGTGCTCGCAGATCCGGACAGTGCGTATGTGGCGCGTTATGCGCTAGGCCGCGACTACCACAAGCTCATGCGCAGCCGTCTGCAGAAGCTGGCCGAGCGCATCGCTTCCGAAGTCGGGCCGTTTGGCTACCGCGCCTTCGTCGACTCGGCCCCCGTGCTCGAACGCGCACTGGCGCGGGATGCCGGAATCGGCTGGATCGGCAAGCATACCTGCCTGATCAACCGGCACGCCGGCTCGTGGTTCTTCCTCGGCGAGCTCTATACCGACTTGCCTTTGCCGCTGGCCGCACCGGAAAGCGAACATTGCGGCACCTGTCGGCGCTGCATCGACATCTGTCCAACCCGGGCCATCGTCGCGCCCTACCAGGTGGATGCGCGCCGCTGCATTTCCTACCTGACCATCGAACTGCGCGGGTCGATCCCAGTGGAGCTGCGTCGGCCTATGGGCAATCGCATCTTCGGCTGCGACGACTGCCAGCTGATCTGTCCGTGGAACAAATTTGCCCAAAGCACCCCGGAAGCCGACTTCACGCCCCGCCATTCACTCGACGATCGCACCTTGATCGATCTGTTTGCCTGGACCGAGGAGGAGTTCCTCAAACGAACTGAAGGTTCACCGATCCGGCGCACGGGCCATCTTGGCTGGCTGCGAAATATTGCGGTAGCCCTCGGCAATGCGCCGTATTCGGCGGAAACGATTGCCGCCTTGCAGAGCCACGCGGAGCACCCCGACGAACTGATCCGGGAACATGTCCGCTGGGCCCTCGACGAACAAGCAGCCAGACAATCGAGTCTGATTGGATTCGGTTGAATCGGCAGAACTCACCAGACAACCCTGTTGTTGCAAAACAACAACACCCTTGTCAGGGCAAGGCTGCCGCGCGTGTATCGAGCAACAAGCTGACGACGGGATTTTTCTGAAATCGACCATTCGTCACCTTCATGCTGGCGACAAGACCCCGGCAAGC
>JBDTCQ010000285.1:0-7617 GCA_039923515.1 Dokdonella sp. | reverse complement strand
GGCCTATGTCCGACCGATCGCTTTCCGTGGTGCGGGCGGCCTCGGCGTGGTACCGAATGAGGGATCGCCGGTCGATGTCTCGATCATGGCGCTGGATTGGGGTGCGTATCTCGGTGAGGCGATCGAGCAGGGCGCGGATGTCTGTGTCTCGTCGTGGAATCGTCCCGCGCCGAACACGATACCCAGCTGGGCCAAGGCCGGTGGCAACTATCTGTCGAGCCAGTTGATTGGATTCGAGGCGAAGCGCGGCGGTTATCACGAGGGCATTGCACTGGGTACGAATGGTCTGCTCAGCGAAGGCGCCGGCGAGAACCTGTTCCTGGTGCGCAAAGGGCGTCTTCTTACACCGACGACCAGTGCCGGCATCCTCGCCGGTATCACGCGCGACACGGTGATCACGCTGGCTCGCGATCTTGGCTACAAGGTCGAGGAGCGTGATCTCCCGCGTGAGGCCTTGTACACCTCGGATGAGGTTTTCCTGACAGGCACAGCGGCGGAAATCACGCCCGTGCGCTCGGTTGATCGCAAGCCGGTCGGAACGGGAAAACCGGGACCGATGACACGTGCGCTTCAGAAGGCGTTTTTCGGATTGTTCGATGGCAGCACGGCGGATACACGCAACTGGCTGAGCTATGTTCCGTCGGATTTCAGCGCCAAATATGGCCAGTTGTATGTGCGTTCCGAGGCCGTCGCATGAGAGCTCGCACGATCATCGACAAGATCTGGGATGTGCATCAGGTGCGCGCCGAGACCACGGAAACACCCGGCATCCTCTATGTCGATCTGCACCTTATCCACGAGGTGACCACGCCGCAGGCATTCAGCGAATTGCGTGCACGCGGCTTGAAAGTCCGCTGTCCCGAACGTGTGTTGGCGACGCTCGATCATTCCACCCCGACCTTGCCAGCGCAGGCGGATGGGACACGTCCGTATGTCACCGCCGAGGCCCGACATCAGGTTGAACAACTCGAGGCGAACTGCGACGAATTCGGTATCGAACTGAATGGCTGGGGCAGCGATCATCGCGGCATCGTGCATGTGATCGGACCCGAACTCGGCGCGACCCAGCCCGGCATGACCATCGTCTGCGGCGACAGCCACACGGCCACGCATGGCGCGTTCGGTGCGCTCGCATTCGGCATCGGCACAACCGAAGTGGGGCATGTGCTGGCGACCCAATGCCTGCTCCAGCGCAAGCCGAAATCCATGGCCATCCATGTCGATGGCAAGTTGCGCCCCGGCGTCAGTGCCAAGGATCTGATCCTGCATATCATCGGCCGAATCGGTGTTGGCGGCGGCACCGGCCACGTCATTGAGTACCGCGGCCCGACGATTGAAGCGTTGTCGATGGATGAGCGCATGACGGTTTGCAACATGTCGATCGAGGCGGGTGCGCGAGCGGGCTTGATCGCGCCGGACCAGGTTACCTTCGACTGGCTGCAAGGTCGACCGCGTACGCCCCGCGGTGCGGAGTGGGAGCGTGCCGTCGCAGCGTGGCGCACGCTGGCCAGTGACGCCGGCGCAAGTTACGACAACGAAGTGCCTATCGATGCCAGCGCGATCGGTTCAACCATCAGCTACGGCACGCATCCGGGCATGGTTACGCCGATCGCGGCGGCAATTCCGGCGGCGCGTGATGCGCAGGAGTCCAAGGCGCTGGCCTATATGCAGTTTGACGGTGGCGCAGCGCTGACCGGGCAGAAAGTCGATGTCGTCTTTGTCGGCAGTTGCACGAATTCGCGTCTGTCGGATTTGCGCGAAGCCGCTTCGGTCATGCGTGGACGCCAAGTTGCCGAAGGCGTGCGCGCACTGATCGTGCCGGGATCGGTCCTGATCAAGCGCGAGGCCGAAGCGGAAGGTCTGGATGAAGTCTTCCGTGCCGCTGGCGCCGAATGGCGCGAAGCCGGTTGCTCGATGTGCATCGGCATGAACGGCGATATCGCCAAGCCCGGACAGCTCGTCGTCTCGACCAGCAACCGCAATTTTGAAGGTCGGCAAGGTCCCGGTGTACGCACGGTTCTTGCGAGTCCGCGCGTCGCTGCGGTTGCGGCAATTGCCGGTGTCATCACCGACCCCGATGCCTTCCTGGAGCGCGCCGCATGAAGCCGCTGAACAAGGTTCAATCACGGACTGCAGTACTGCCGTTCGAGAACATCGATACCGACCGCATCATCCCGGCGCGCTTCCTGACCACGACCGAGCGAGTTGGCCTCGGTCGGCATGCCTTCAACGATTGGCGCTATCTCGACGAAGGTGCAGACAATCCGGATTTCCCGCTCAACAAACCTGAGGCACAGGGTTGTCGAATCCTCGTTGCCGGAAGAAATTTTGGCTGCGGCTCATCGCGCGAACACGCACCGTGGGCCTTGCTCGATTACGGCATCGAAGCGGTGATCTCGTCAGAGATTGCCGATATCTTCCGCAGCAATGCGCTGAAGAACGGCTTGCTGACCATCGTCATCGACGAGGCTCAACATCGCGCCTTGCTCACGACTCCGGGGATCGAGCTGGTCATTGATATTGCCGCAGGATCGATCAGCAAACCCGACGGCTCGTTGATCCCATTCAACCTCGATCGATTCGCGCGCCATTGCCTGCTCAATGGCGTCGATCAACTGGGTTTCCTGCTTGATGCCGAACCGGAGATCAGCGCCTGGGAAACGTGGCGCGCGAACAACCCCTATGCGATGGAGAGTGCAGCATGAGAGCCGATATCACGGTGCTTCCGGGCGATGGCATCGGCCCCGAAGTGACAGCTGCGGCAGTCGCGGTATTGCGTGAGATGGCCCGTCAGCATGGTCATGTGTTCGAGTTCAACGAACACCTGATCGGCGGTATCGCGATTGATTCCTGTGGCGAGCCTTTGCCGCAAACGACGATCGATGCCTGTGTCAATTCCGATGCCGTGCTGCTCGGCGCTGTCGGTGGCCCGAAGTGGTCGGATCCGCAAGCCAGGGTTCGTCCCGAACAAGGTCTGCTCGCGCTGCGCGCCAAGCTCGGTGTGTTCGCCAATTTGCGCCCCTTGCGCGTGCATCCACGCTTGGCCAGCTTGTCGCCACTCAAGGCCGAAAACCTGGTTGGCGTCGATTTGTTGTTTGTGCGCGAACTGACTGGCGGTGCGTACTTTGGAAAGAAGTCACGCGAAGGCGATGTCGCCATCGACGAATGTCGTTACAGCGTTGCCGAAGTCGAACGTGTCGTGCGTCGCGCCTGCGAACTGGCGCGTGGGCGAAAGGGACGCCTGACCTCGGTCGACAAGGCCAATGTGCTTGAAACGTCGCGCTTGTGGCGCTCAACCACCGAGCGCGTGGTTGCCGAGTACGACGGCGTCACCCTTGAGCACCAGCTTGTTGATTCCATGGCGATGCTGTTGCTGACACGACCATCAAGTTACGACGTCATCGTCACCGAAAACCTGTTCGGCGACATCCTCACCGACGAAGCCGCCGCGCTGGCTGGTTCGCTCGGCCTGTCGCCCTCGGCATCGCTCGGCAGCGGACGTCTTGGTCTGTACGAACCCATCCATGGTTCGGCACCTGATATCGCCGGGCAGGGCATCGCCAATCCCATTGGCGCCATCCTCAGTGCCGCCTTGTTGCTGCGTCATTCGCTGGGCCTCGAAGCCGAGGCAAGTGAACTGGAGGCGGCCGTCGATGCCGTTCTCGATTCAGCCGAACTGACCCGTGATCTCGGCGGCACGGCGAGCACCAGCGAGGTCACCGAATCGGTGCTCACCCAATTGAAATCCCGACAAAAGGCTGCCGCATGAGCTCCGACGAGCGTATCCCCTTGAACCCGCCGATGCGCAGCGACGCAATCAAAACCGGCCCCGATCGCGCACCAGCTCGCGCCATGTTGCATGCGACTGGCCTCGATGCCGAGGCCATTGCCAAACCACTGATCGCCGTCGTGCATACCTGGTCGAACATCTCGCCATGCAACCTCAACTTGCGTGATCTGGCCAACGCGGCGAGCGAAGGTATCCGCGCTGCTGGCGGTACGTCGATCGAGTTCAACACAATCGCGGTCACTGACGGCATCGCCATGGGAACCTCGGGCATGCGTGCCTCGCTGGTCAGTCGCGAAGTCATTGCCGATTCAATCGAGCTGGCCGTCGATGGTCATTGTCTCGATGCGATGGTCGTGCTCTGCGGTTGCGACAAGACGATTCCAGCGGCGGCGATGGCGCTGGCACGCATGAATATTCCTGGTGTCGCGCTTTACGGTGGCAGCATCGCGCACGGCACGCTCGACGGAAAGCCGATCACCGTACAACAGGTTTTCGAGGCCGTCGGTAGTTTTGGTGCAGGCAAGATCTCGCACGAGCGCCTTTGCACGATCGAGCGTGAGGCTTGCCCCGGCGCCGGTGCCTGTGGCGGCCAGTTCACTGCGAACACGATGGCCATGGTGCTCAGTGCGCTGGGCTTGTCGCCGCTGGGTCTCAACGATATTGCGGCGACTGATCCAGTCAAGCTGGATGCTGCGCGCCGTTGCGGCGAACTCGTCCTGGATTGTCTCAAAGCGGAACGCAAACCGCTCGATATCCTCACCCCCGCAGCGTTCCGCAATGCGATGCGCATCGTCGCGGCCACGGCTGGCTCAACCAATGCTGTGCTGCATCTGCTCGCGATTGCGCACGAGGCCGGCGTGGCTCTCGACATCGAGGATTTTGAAACCGCTGCAGCGGCGACGCCGGTGATCACCGACCTGATGCCGGGCGGACGCTACACGGCGATCGAGATGACCGCGGCGGGTGGCATGGCCGTCGTCGCACGCGAGTTGCGTGCGGCAGGCTTGCTCGAAGATGCGCCGACCGTGACCGGACAAACCCTGTTTGCCGAAATCGAAGCCTCACTGCAAGCACCGTCGGGCCAGGAGGTCATTCGCCCGGTTTCGCGCGCCTTCAAGCCGCGTGGAGGGTTTTCAATCCTCTACGGCAATCTCTCGCCCGAGGGCTGCATCCTCAAACTCTCGGGCAGCAGTCCCGTGTTGTTTGACGGAACCGCGCGCGTGTTTGAAAGCGAGGAAGACTGCTTCCACGCCGTGCAGTCTGGACAGATCAAACCCGGTGACGTGATCGTCATCCGCAACGAAGGCCCGGCTGGCGGACCCGGCATGCGCGAGATGCTCGCCGTCACCGCTGCCCTGATTGGGCGCGGACTCGGCGACCAAGTCGCGCTGATGACTGATGGTCGGTTCAGCGGCGCGAGCTATGGCTTTGTCGTCGGCCATGTCGCGCCTGAAGCGGTGCGCGGCGGAGCGATTGGTTTGCTCCGTGATGGTGATCGCATCGTCATCGACGCGGCGCGCCGGGTCATTGAAACCGATGCTGACCTCGATGCGCGTCGCGCGAGTTGGGTCGCCCCCGCAGCAAAAGTCACTCGTGGTGTTCTTGCCAAATACGCAACTTTGGTCGGCTCGGCCGCCAAGGGTGCCGTTACCTCTCCCTGATTTCTCACCCATTTCGATTCATCCATTGGAGTCAAACCAAATGTCCGCAACCGTCACCACCGAAGCTCTCAAGAACGCCCGCATCGCCGTGCTGGGTTATGGCAGCCAGGGGCGCTCGCACGTCCTCAATCTGCGCGACTCCGGGCTCGATGTCGTCGTCGGTCTCCGCCCGGGCGGCCCGACTGCGCTCAAAGCCAAGGCCGACGGCGTCACCGTTTTGTCGCCCGAGGAAGCCGTCAAGGGCGCCGACCTGGTTGCCGTGTTGACTCCGGACATGGTCCAGCCGCAGCTCTATACCGATGTCATCGAGATGAACATCAAGGCCGGTGCGGCTTTGCTGTTTGCACACGGATTCAACGTCCACTTCAAGACCATCGTTCCACGCAACGACATCGACGTGATTTTAGTGGCGCCAAAGGGACCCGGTCATCTCGTGCGCACCGAATTCGAGATCGGCCGTGGCGTTCCGTGCCTGTATGCCACGTTCCAGGACGTCTCGGGCAAGGCTACGGATCTGGCCAAGGCCTATGCGGCCGGACTCGGCGGTGCGCGCGCACTGCTCATCGAAACCGATTTCAAGGAAGAGACCGAAACTGATTTGTTCGGCGAACAGGCCGTGTTGTGCGGTGGCGCCAGTGAGCTTGTGCTGAAGGGCTTCGAGACCCTGGTTGAGGCGGGCTATCGCCCCGAAATTGCCTATTACGAAGTGCTGCACGAGCTGAAGCTGATCGTCGATCTGCTCTATCAGGGCGGCATCACCAAGATGCTCACCTATGTTTCGGAAACCGCGCAGTACGGCGACTACGTCAGCGGCCCGCGCATCATCGATGCAGCGACCAAAGAGCGCATGAAGACGATCCTGACCGAAATCCAGGACGGTACTTTTGCGAAGAACTGGACCGCCGAATACAAGGCCGGTTTGCCGAACTACAAGCGCCTCAAGCAGGCCGACCTCGATCATCCCATCGAAAAGGTCGGCGCCGAACTGCGCAAGAAAATGACCTGGCTCAACGAGCCGGCTTGATCGCCCACTCGGAACCCCACGCAAAACTCTGGAGATGCACCGATGAATGCGATGTTGCAGGAACGAACCGAACCGCTGGCCGATAACGAGCCGCACCCTCTCGCTGGCGCGCCGATGACCGCGGCCGATATTGTCGTGCAGGTTCTCGCCGATGAAGGAGTCGAGGTGATCTTCGGCTATTCCGGTGGCGCCATCCTGCCGGTTTACGATGCGGTGTTCCGTTTCAATCTGGAAAACCCGAACGCCGATGGCAGCGAGCCATTGCCGCTGATTGTTCCGGCCAACGAGCAGGGCGCGGGCTTCATGGCGCAAGGCTATGCGCGCGCATCGGGCAAGGTTGGCGTCGCTCTGGTCACCTCCGGGCCGGGTGCGACGAATACGGTCACGCCGGTGCGCGATGCCATGGCTGACTCGATTCCCATCGTCGTCATCAGCGGCCAGGTGCCCACTGCGGCCATCGGCACCGATGCATTTCAGGAGGCGCCGATCAGCAGCATCATGGGCTCGTGTGCCAAGCACGTGTTTCTGGTCACTGACGCGCGACAGCTTGAGGCGACCTTGCGCACCGCGTTCGAGATTGCGCGCACGGGACGTCCCGGCCCGGTCGTCGTTGATATTCCGAAAGATGTGCAGAATGCCGAGTTGGTCTTTGCCGGCATCGGCGTGTTGCCAATTCCAGGCTACCGGGCACGCCTCAAGGCGATCACCGAAGCGCGTCTGTCTGCGTCGGCCTGCAAGGAATTTCTTGCAGCGCTTGGCAAGTCCCGACGTCCGCTGCTGTACGTCGGCGGCGGCGTCATCGCGAGTGGGGCGACACGCGCCTTGCGTGAGTTCGCGGAGGCCTTCGGCATCCCGGTGACGACGACCCTGATGGGCCTGGGCGCGAGCGACACAACCGAGGCCTTGTCCCTGCACATGCTCGGCATGCACGGCACCGCATTCGCCAACTACGCCGTGGTTGATTGTGATTTGCTGATCGCGGTTGGCGCACGCTTTGATGATCGCGTTGCCGGCATGCCCGCTGCGTTCGCCCAAAAGGCGTTGTTCATCGCCCAGTTCGATGTCGACCCGGCTGAGATCCACAAGGTCAAGCGTGTCGACTGGCATCATCTTGGTGATCTCTCGCAGGCGCTCGACACCTT
>JBDTCQ010000284.1:0-7304 GCA_039923515.1 Dokdonella sp. | reverse complement strand
TCGCCGCTGTCGAGATCGACTTTTTCCAGTACGGTCTTCTCGCGAACGCGCTTGACGAAGGCCAGCGACTTGCCATCGGGGGATGGCTCGGGACGAACCGCGCCGCCAGCGGTGGAGATGATCGTTTCAATCTCACCATCGCGACGATCGAGGCGTTTGACCGCGTAGATCAGGCCATGCGGATCCTTGTTGTACTGAAAGCTCGGGCCACGGCTGACATCTTCCGAAAAATAGATGTAGTGTCCATCGGCACTCACGGCGGGTTCGCCGAGATCCTGCTGGTCGTTCTTCTGTTTGGTCAGTTGCAGGCCCGCGCCCCCGGCGATGTGGTACATCCACAATTCACCGGCACCGAGCGAGCGCTCGCCCGTGAAGTGCTTGCGCGCAATCAGGAATTGGCCATCCGGCGTCCACGCAGGGTTGTTGAGCAGGCGGAAATCCTCTTTTGAAACCTGGGTCGCCTCGCCACCGATGACCGGCATGCGCCAGATGTTGTTGCCGCCGCCGCGATCCGAGGTATAGGCAATCTCCTTGCCGTCCGGCGAGAAGCGTGGCTGCACATCCCAGGCCTGTCCCTGGGTGATGCGCTTGGCTTTGCCACCTTCGATCGGCAGCAGATAAAGATCACCGAGCAGGCTGAAGGCAATGCTCTTGCCGTTCGGGCTGACATCGAGATCAAGCCAGGTACCCTCATCGGTGTTGAAGCGAACGGTCTTGGTCGGGCCATGGGCGGCGTTGACATCCCACTTTGCCTCGTCCTTCTTGCTGTCGGCAGCAAAGGCCAGGCCGGGCAGCAGCAACAGGCCGCCAAGCACGGCGGCGATGGATTGGTAGCGCATCATCATTCCCCACACAGAATCGGCAAGCCGAAGATCCTAGCCCGGATCGGCGCTTCGGACACGGGACTAAAGTCCCGGTTCGCTGATTCGGAAGGGTCGTTTCCTGTACCTTCGCGGCAACCCGGCCATGAAAGCGAGAGACACGCATGATCGAAGAAGAATTCCACCAGAATGTCCTCGATGACGAGCATCTGCGCCTGCTGTCGTATGGCTATGTGCTCTCGGGTGTCATGACCGGGCTGTTCTCGCTGATCGGCTTGCTTTATGCCGGCATGGGTCTGGTCATGAGCCGGGTCGTATCGACGGTTGCACAGAATGGCACGCACGCGGATCAGGTTCCGCCAGAAGTGCTGTTCAACATTTTCATTCTGTTTGGCTTTGTGTTCTTCCTTGCCGCGATCACACTGGCCGCCGTCAAGCTGTGGACGGCACGCTGCATCAGACAGCGTCGGTCGCGCATGGTGTGCATGATCGTGGCGGGCATCTGCTGTCTCGGCATTCCCTACGGAACCGTGCTTGGGGTCTGCACATTTCTCGTGCTGGGCCGGCAGAGCGTGGTCAGTGGTTTCGATCGGAATCATTCCGGCCACGAGCTTTTGCCATGAGCGCGGCGCGAATTGCATGGCTGATGGGCGTGCTGTGCGCCACGGTGTCCGTCGTGCATGCCGAAGCGCCGTCGGAGACGGTCCAGGCGGAAATTACCGGTCTGCTGCATGAGCTGGGCGCCTCGCATTGCGATTTCTTTCGCAATGGAAGCTGGTATGACAGCGCAAAGGCCGAGAGCCATCTGCAGCGCAAACTCGATTATTTCGAGCGCAAAGCGCTGATCACCACGGCGGACGCCTTCATCGTCGATGCGGCGAGTCAAAGCAGCATGAGCGGCGAAATCTACCAGGTGCGTTGTCCGGGCCGCTCAGCGCAACCAAGCGCGGACTGGCTGAGGGACAAGCTCGGGGAATTGCGCCGGCGCACTCCAGCTCTGAAGCCGTGAGCGCGTGTTTCGGGTTTACCGTCATCCCGGCAAGGCGCCGGGATGAAGAAGCGGAGCGGGCTTGGCCGTCAGCGCGTGCGAAACAGGGCCGGGGCCCAACTGCTGCTGGCGCCATAACCCTCACGACGGCGGCGACGCATGTTCTCGTGGGCTTCGAGGCGGCGCGTTTCCAGCCACTCGATCCGCTCAGTCTTGAGGCCGGCGGGATCGACCCCGCGACGGATCGCTTCCTGATTTCGATAGAGCACGAAATCGCCGTAGGATTCGATCTCGGGCTTCAGCTCGCGCACGCATAGCTCAATCATGATCGCGTCATCGAGGAAACCGATCACCGGCACGCTGTCCGGGATGATGTCGTCCGGATCGGCAAAATAGGCCAGGCAGGAAAGGACGCGCTTGCGATCCTCATCAGGCAGGCCGTAGCCGTCGTCGACGACGAGCTGGATGATCTGGTCGAGGCTTTCGAGACGATCCTTGATGAACTGCGGAACCTTGGTTCGGGGCACATCGACGAGGAGTTTGGAGGCGGAGTCGACGATGGCCTGCGGCGTCAGGTGGGTCACCTTGGCTTGCGCGCGTTGCATCGCCTCGATGAAGTGATCGAGGTCTTCATCACCCAGTTGAATCGTGATGTCCAGGGACATGGGTACCACTCCGCAGGGAAAATACGAGCGCTGAGACTAGACGGCGCATAGGGGCGCGTCAATCGGCGCGATACGTTGGCGGCGGACCGGGCTGTCCGGCCGGCGGTCGCTCAGAGGATGCCGACCGCGCTGGCCCCGAATGCAGTGACCATGCGCGTGTAGATCGTTTTCAGCGGCAGGTCGACCTCGGGGAAGTCACCCACCGCCGTGTAGCACGCGTAGAAGCCCGGATCGGTCTGCTTCATGGGTGCACAGCCGGGATTCAATTCGTAGCTGGTTGCGTAGCGGAATGGCCAGAAATCGAACAACGGCAGGGCCGAGGAAAAATCGGCGATCGCATTGTTGATCCGGTGCAGCAGGTTGGTGCGCGGACGCTTGGCGATGGTCCATGAATTCTGTGGCTCGATATCGCCAAGGATCGCGGATCGAACGAGTGAGGCAACCGCCAGATCATGGATGATCAGGCCCGATTCGGTATTGTAGTTGTCGGAGCGGGGATCGAAGTTGTGCGATCCGATCAGGGTCACCTGGCCATCAATGACGATCGATTTGGCATGCATGCCGACGCGCACGCCTTTCGAAGTCAGCGGAGCTTTGCCATAGCGTTGGTAGCCCTCGGGTCCGATGCCACCACCCAGTTCCTCGTAGCGTGAGAACAATTGATCGGCATCCCCCGGAAACGGCTTGAACTCGTAGATGCGAAAGCCGAGTTTGAGATAGCGCTTCTTGTACTTGTGTGAAAGCGCGTAGACATAAAAGGCATCGGTCGCCGCGAGTGAATTGGTCGAAACGATGATGTCGGGCGGCTGGTCGCGCTCCTTCAATTTGCGGAACACGCGCTGCGCATGCTTGCTGATGACCAGATACGGAGTCTGCATGACTATCTGGCTGCGAGCCTTGGCGATCATGCTCGCGATCTGTTCGCCAAGCTGCTTGTTGGTGACGGCGCCGCCGTCCTGCTTGGCCGGACTGTCCGAGAAGTAATCAACCAGGCCGACCCTTAGCGCCTGGGCAACAAAGCGACGCTCGATCTCGGCAGCGATCCCGGCATGGGCACGCAATGTCTCCACCCGCATTGGATCAATGCCACGCTTGGCGGCCGGCAGGGGCAGATCCTCGTCGGCCTCGGCGACCAGGCGCTGATTGACGTCATTGAGCCGGGTCAGCCGGGCGGCGCGCTTGTAGTTCCAGAATTGCTCGAACGAGGCTTCCATCTCGCGCCCGGCGGTTTCGCCGGTAACCAGCACGTCGCGATCGCGATAGTCAAACTCGTGATCCCAGTCGAAATAGCGGTTCTCGTAATTGCGCCCGCCGGTGATGCCGAATTCGTCGTCAACGAGGAACAACTTGTTGTGCATGCGCTGGTTGAAGCGCGTGAAACAGCACACGATGCTGGCAGCAAACTCGAGTGGCTGGGTCACCGCCTTGTGGAAGGTCGGGTTGTAGATGCGCACTTCGAAGTTGCGATGGATCAGGGCCAGGCGTGAAAGCAGTTCGGTGTCTTCGAGCGAGAACAACTGATCGGCGAGGACGCGCACACGAACGCCGCGGCGTGCCGCGGCGAGCAGTTCGTCGAGGATCAGACGCCCAGCATCGTCGTTGACCCAGATGAAAGTCTGGATATCGATGCTGCGCCGCGCCGCGCGGATCAGGTGCACGCGGACCAGCAATGAATCTTCGCCGCCTTCGAGCACATTGACGAAGTGAACGGGCGCGCCCGGCGCGCCTGCCGCATGCGCCGCGTCGGCCAGCTGGCGGAATGGAGTGTCCATCGCGCAATGATCGGCGCGGGTGCAGGTCAGGGCTTGGCCTTGCTCCGCAACCACAATACGGTCGGCCTGGCGCGCCAATTGGCGATTGATTCCGCAGCCGGCCAGGGTGATCGTGCCTGCCGCCACCGCGAGCGACAGCCATCTTCGCAGCGTTCTGCCACTCATGATTCCGCTGCGCTTCGGGGTGCTTCGGCGATACGGATGCTGAAGCTCAACTCGACCTTGTCGGCCAGCGTGGCCCGCCGCGTGGTCATGCCGAATTCGCTGCGCTTGACCGCGCCGGCTGCCTCGATCGCACATTGCACAGCGGGCTGTTCACAAGCCGAGGGCAGCACATCAAAAACGACAGCGTGGGTGATGCCACGCATGGTCAGCATTCCGGGCACCTGCCCGCCCAGATGCAAGCGCGTCGTCGGAAACGCGTCCGAGCGGAAGTGTACTTCCGGGTGGTGTTCGACGTCGAAGAACTCAGCGGACTTGACCCAGGCCAGTGCGCCATCTCGACGCATCGTCACATCCGCCGCATCGATGTAGGCATCGACGGTGGCCTGGCCACGAAAGCGGTCGATGTTGACCGTCCCACGCACGCTGCCGAACTGGCCATCGACAGCAAACATCCACATCACCTTGACGCTGAAGGCCGCACTGGACCGAGCGCTATCGAGAGTCAGCGTTTCCGGATTCGGCGGAAGCTGCGCAGGCGACGCCAACGCGAGCAAACCGGCAAGACAGCTAGTCGCGAACATCGGATCCCGGCCGGATCAGGGCCACCAGAAATGACGCAGACTGGCTACGCCCGGCTCAAGCTCTGAATCGCCATCAACATGCAGCCAGGCGATCGCACCCGGCGGCATGCCGCGGCCCTGATCCGAGGTGCCATCGGTGAGCAGGGCAACCAGGGTTTCGAGGCCCGGATTGTGGCCGACCAGAAGGATGCAATCGGCGTCCCCATGTTCCTCCAGCACCTGGATCAGATCGCCCGGCGTCGCTTCGAAAATACGCGGTTCGACCATGATCGATACGTCACCGCCGAGACCCTTGGCGACATACGCCGCCGTTTCCTGGGTGCGCATGGCGGAGGAGCAAATCAGGAGATCCGGTTCGGCCCCATGTGACTTGAGCCATTCGGCGGCGGCAATCGCTTCGCTGACGCCTCCCTCCGTTAAAGGGCGCGACTCATCGGTCTGATCATCGACCGGAGGTTCCGCGTGGGCGTGGCGCAAAAGGATGATCTGACGTACGGACATGAGGATTCCTTGGCGTGAACCCGCATCATGCCGCATGGCTGGCGAAAATCCCAAGTCGGCGAAAATCCCAAGTCGCGGCAATGGGCCG
Organism: Dokdonella sp.; assembly: GCA_039923515.1. Taxonomy (GTDB): domain Bacteria; phylum Pseudomonadota; class Gammaproteobacteria; order Xanthomonadales; family Rhodanobacteraceae; genus Dokdonella. Next base: position 1,723 of record JBDTCQ010000284.1, on the reverse strand, counting down.
TGACGATTGTTGCAAATCGGATGCGAGTGTCGTGTCAGTCCCGCAACGCAACGAATACCTTGTTCAACGGGTAATCCGCGGAACTCGACTCGCTTCCACCCGATACATCGGTTCGTCGCGGCCCGCGCGGAATATCTTGGACCCGCATTCAGCCCTGCTTGTTCAGCCAGCGCAGCAGTTTCGCCCAGTCTTCCTGATGTGAACGGACGATCTCGGAGTGGTAATCGAAGATGCTGCGGCCAAGGCCGTTCATCAGCGAATAAGCCTGGGTGTCACGCAACTGCGCGATCAGCGGAAACGGAAACGCACGGATCTGATCGAGCCCGGCCTGGGTGTTGTTCGTCCACGGCTTGGTGCGGTTGGCGACCAGACCGACGGCGACCTTGCCTTTCTTGATTCGCGGCAGTGCGGCCAGATCGATGAGAAAGGGCAGGGTTGCCTCGAGGTCGATCACCGACGGCAATACAGGTACGACGATGGCATCGACATCATCGAGGAACTCGGCAATCTCGCTGGCGCGGATACCGGCGCCGGAATCGATGATGACGCGCTCGGCGTCGGCCGGGATGCGCTTCTGCCAGTTCTTGCGCGTGGCATCAATTGGCAGCACGGCCGTACTGAGATCAGTGCGCTTTTCGCACCATCGAGTGCTTGATGCCTGGCGGTCGGCATCGGCAAGCACGGTCGGCTTGCCCTTGAGCGCGGAGTGCGCCGCCAGATTCGTCGCGATCGTGGACTTGCCACAACCGCCCTTGGAACTCGCTACCAGGACTTTCAGCATCGGGGCCTCCGTCGGTGAGCACAGCGAAGCTGAGCGTACACCAGCTGGACGTTGAGCGTGGAATCAGGCGTCTTTCGGCCGCAACACTCTGGCAAAGAATGCTTTTTGATCCGGTTTCCAGTCCGCAGGGGGCAACAATGGAGTGCCTGCTCTTGTCAGTAGATTTTTTGCGACCTGGAGCTCGCTGCGCGTTTGCAACCAATCGGCCTGATAGCGCTCGAACTCCGCCGGATCCTCCAAGGCCGAATTGGAAAGCACCGCGTATTCTTGGGTGAAATACTCGGTATTGCGGGTGATTTCGTCAATGTCCTCGGCCCCGGCCAGCCGAAGCAGGGCTACGCCGATTCGCATTGCAATTAGTGTGGTCGATTCGTTCAGCATGAGCCGACCGGCACCAAGACAGGCCGCACGGCGATCCTCTGCCACAGGTTGCTCCGTCGATTTGCAGGCTCGTGTCGGGGTTGCATAGTTCACCATCGGCATTGCCGCGCCATAACTGGCAGCCAAGAAAAAGTTCGCGTGCTGTGGCGCGTTCTCGCCGACCAGTGCGTAAACCTCAGGCAGCGGATGATCGCGGAAAACCTTCAGCCATTCGCTAACCGTGGCGACAAAATGGTCGTCAAATTTGCGTGCGGCGCCCATCCTTGCGAGTGCTTCGGTTACTCCGTTGCTGTCGTTGGTCAGCGAGGCCACCTGCAACTGAAACCACCAGACGGCGCCGTTGTCCGGCTCAAGTCGCTGCAGGGCCATGGCCGCTTCGGACATGCTGTCAGTTGGCGGCGTATTGACAGCTGTGACCCATTGAATCCAGGCGTCATCCGGCGCGCGCTGCGCAGCCTGATGCAGAAGTTCAAGCCGCCGCTCGGCATCTTTCGCAATATCTTCACCCAGATACCGCGAGGTGGTCGCGGCTAGAACCAATGCACGGGGTGTCCCGTCCGC
>JBDTCQ010000283.1:0-5753 GCA_039923515.1 Dokdonella sp. | reverse complement strand
CTCAAGCTGATCAGCCGCCCGCTCGGAGACAGGCAGCGTCTGCGGACGCATGCACGAATCGGGCGGGGCGGCTAAACTGCAAGGTCTCTCGTGATGGCGCCGAATCCGCGCCATCCACCCGGAAAATATCTGCGCGCACGCCGAGGAAACAGCATGAATCAGCTCCAGGACATTCTCGATCAGGATCTCGACCCGGTTGAAACGCGCGAGTGGTCCGAATCGCTGCAATCGGTCATCACGAATGATGGCACCGAGCGCGCGCACTTTCTGCTCGAACGCATGGTCGAGGAAACCCGGCGTGCCGGTGGCCATCTGCCATTCCGCCCGACCACCGAATACATCAACACGATCCCGGCACACATGGAGGCGAAGAGCCCCGGTGATCCGGCGATGGAATGGCGGATCCGCTCACTGGTTCGCTGGAATGCGATGGCCATGGTCATCCGCGCCAATCGCAAGCCGGGCGATCTGGGCGGACATATCGCCAGCTTCGCGTCGAGCGCAACCCTGTATGACGTCGGTTTCAACCATTTCTGGCGTGCACCCAGTGCGGATCATCCGGGCGACCTGATCTTCCATCAGGGCCATTCCAGTCCTGGCGTTTACGCGCGTTCGTTCCTCGAAGGCCGCATCAGCGCCGAGCAGCTCGATTTTTTCCGCATGGAAGTGCGCGGCAAGGGACATGGCCTGTCCTCGTATCCGCATCCGTGGCTGATGCCGGATTACTGGCAGGTACCGACTGTCTCGATGGGTCTGGGGCCGCTGCAGGCGATCTATCAAGCCCAGTTCATGAAATACCTCGAACATCGTGGCCTGATCGAGAAGAGCGATCGCAAGGTCTGGTGCTTTATTGGCGATGGCGAATCGGATGAGCCTGAATCGCTCGGCGCGATTTCACTAGCCGGCCGGGAAGGCCTCGACAACCTGATCTTCGTCGTCAACTGCAACCTGCAACGCCTCGATGGCCCGGTGCGCGGCAATGGCAAGATCATCCAGGAACTTGAGGGTGTATTCCGCGGCGCTGGCTGGAACGCAATCAAGCTGTGCTGGGGCAGCTACTGGGATCCACTTCTCGCGCGTGACACCAAGGGTGTGCTGCGCAAGCTGATGATGGAAACCGTTGACGGCGAATACCAAAACTGCAAGGCCTTCGGTGGCGCCTACACGCGCGAGCATTTCTTCGGCAAATATCCGGAAACCGCCGAGCTTGTCGCCAGCCTTTCCGATGAGGACATCTGGCGTCTGAATCGTGGTGGCCACGATCCGCACAAGGTCTATGCGGCCTACCACCAGGCGTTCCACACCAAGGGCATGCCGACCGTGATCCTGGCCAAGACCGTCAAGGGTTACGGCATGGGCACGGCCGGCGAGTCGCAGAACATCACCCATCAGCAGAAAAAAATGAATGATGACGCCGTGCGCGCCTTCCGCGACCGCTTCAACATTCCGATCTCGGATGCCGATCTGCCCAGCGTGCCGTTTTACCATCCCGGCAAGGATTCGCCGGAAGTGGAATACATGCTGGAACGGCGCAAGGCGCTCGGCGGATTCCTGCCGCAGCGACGCACGAAATCCGAGACCCTGCCGACACCGGAACTCGACGCCCTTGCCCAGTTGACCAAGGGCACCGGTGAGCGTGAAATCTCGACGACGATGGCCTTTGTGCGCGGCATGAACCTGCTCCTGCGCGACAAGGTGCTGGGCCCGCGCATCGTGCCGATTGTGGCCGATGAGGCACGCACCTTCGGCATGGAAGGCATGTTCCGCCAGATCGGTATCTACGCGCCGTTCGGGCAGAAATACAAGCCGATGGATGCCGACCAGTTGATGTTCTACCACGAGGACCAATCTGGCCAGGTGCTGCAGCAGGGCATCAGCGAGCCGGGTGCGTTTTCCTCGTGGATGGCCGCGGCGACCAGCTATTCGATCAGCAATGTGCCGATGCTGCCGTTCTACATCTACTACTCGATGTTCGGCTTCCAGCGCATCGGCGACCTGGCCTGGGCCGCCGGTGACATGCGTGCGCGTGGCTTCCTGCTCGGCGGCACCTCCGGGCGCACCACGTTGAACGGCGAAGGCCTCCAGCACGAAGATGGTCATTCGCACCTGCTCGCCGGCGCGATTCCAAACTGCCACAGCTATGATCCGACGTTCTCGTTCGAAGTGGGCGTGATCCTGCAGGATGGCGTGCGCCGCATGCTGACCGAACAGGAAGATTGCTATTACTACGTCACCCTGATGAACGAGAACTACGCGCATCCGGATATGCCCGCGGGTGTCGAGGCCGGCATCATCAAGGGCATGTATTTGTTGCAGGAGTCGGCGTCCGCAAATGGGGATTCGGCGAAGAGCAACGGCAAAAGCAAGGCGAAGAATGTCCCGCATGTGCAGTTGATGGGCAGTGGCACGATCCTGCGTGAAGTGATCGCCGCCGCCGAATTGCTGGAGCAGGAGTTCGGTGTCTCCAGCACGATCTGGTCGTGCCCGAGCTTCAACGAGTTGCGCCGCGACGGCTTCGATGTCGAGCGCTGGAACCGCCTGCATCCGATGGACAAGAAGCCGCGCCAGTCCTGGGTTGCCGAATGTCTTGAAGGTCATGCCGGTCCGGTGGTCGCCGCGACCGACTATGTGCGTGCGTACTCCGACCAGATCCGCGCGTTTATTCCCGAAGGCCGCAAGTTCATCTCGCTCGGCACCGATGGCTATGGACGCAGCGATTCGCGCGAAGCCTTGCGCGGCTTCTTCGAAGTCGACCGCTACTGGATCGCACATGCGGCGATATCCGCGCTGGCCGCCGAAGGCAAGATGAATCCGCAGGATATCGAGCGTGCGATCAAGCAGTGGAAACTGGATCCGGAAAAGCCGAATCCGACCACGGTCTGATTGGGCAAATGCAGGCGCAGGTGGGTTGATGCCCACCTGCGGCCACTACGATTTCGGATAGTCCATGCCGATGCAACTCGTCATTCGCGATATTGCGCGCCAGTTTCTGCCGCGGCGTCCGCACTACTGGTATGCGCGCATCAAACTCGCCACCGACCCGCTGTACACCGGTGTCGGTGCGGTGCTGGCCAAAACCCGTGAGCCGCTGCTTGATCTCGGCTGCGGCATCGGACTACTCGCCCATGCCCTGCGCGCGCAGGGATTTGCCGGCAACTATCGCGGCGTCGACATCGATGAGGAAAAGATCGTCTCGGCCCGCGAAGCCGCGGGTCGCGCAGGGCTAACTGGCGTGTGCTTCGAGGCAATCGACTTGGCCCGTGGATTCCCCACCCATCGGGGCAGTGTGGCCCTGCTCGACATTGTCCAGTTCCTGCTGCCGGATGCGCAGGACGTGTTGCTCGAAAGCGCGATTGCGAGTCTCACCCCGGGCGCCGTCCTGGTCATGCGCAGCGGACTGCAACATGAAGGCTGGCGTCTGCGCTTCACGCGCGGCGTCGATCGCTTCGCACGCATGAGCGGCTGGATGAATGTCGGCCCGCAACGCTACCCGCGCCGTGACGAACTCGAACAGCGTTTCGCCCGACATGGCCTCCACGCCCGCTTTACGCCGTTGCGCGGACGCCTGCCATTCGAGAACTGGCTGATCTGTGCCGGTCACGACGCCACCTCGCTGAGCAGCGGAATCGAGTGAAGCTTCTCAGGCCGGATTGAGCTGCCAGATCGTCGCATTCAGCGTCGTCGCAAAAGCGATCCAGGCGAGATACGGCAGCATCAGCCATGCGGCGATCCGATCCTTGCGGAAGAACACGGCAATTGTCGCGATGACGAGAATGTCGAGCGCAATGATGGTGAGCAAGGCCAGATCAATCCGGTGCATGCCGAAAAAGAGGGGTGACCAACTGGCGTTGACGGCCAACTGGATCAGCCAGAGCCCGATCGCCGGACCCCACCCGGCAACCCGGAAGACGCGCCAGGCAGCGACCGCCATGAGGATGTAGAGCAACGTCCAGGCCGGTCCGAAGATCCAGGCCGGTGGATTGAAGGAAGGCTTCTGCAGCGACGCGTACCACGCATCCGGCATCGCCATGGCACCGAGCACCGCCGCAGCCGCGACGAGCACCAGAAAGACCACCAAGCCCAACCATCCACGCATGAGTCGTCTCCACGATTGCAATCGAACCAAGCTAACCCGAACGGGCTGAATCACCGCATGAACGGCACGTCCGCGAAATAGGCGTCTTCGCCTGTCCGCGCTCAGCCACTCAACCACCAATCCCAAAGCGGCAAGGTCAGCATCGAAATCACGATACCGTATCCGATCAGCGCTGCGGCCAGCTCAGGAGCGAGCCCGGCCATCGACAACAGCGCACCCGAGGTGACCATTGGCGGCATGGCAGTCAGATAGACCGCCACCAGCAGCATTTCCTCAGAGAGTCCAAACAGGTGGGCGAGGCCGAACGCAACCAGCGGCATCAGGATCAGTTTGGCCAGCAAGCCGAAGCACAAGGGCAGCACATGGTGCCGCGGCAGCCGCAATCTGAGCTGCATGCCGAGCGCCAGGACAACAATCGGCAGCAAGGCATCGGCGAGCAAATGCAGGCCCTGATCGAACATCGGAGCCAGGGTGCTCGGAACCACGCTCAAGGCCAGCACCAGGGCAATGAAGGGCGGGAAAAGGAGCACACGGCGCAGAATTGTCTGCAGACGCAAGCGCTCGCCGCCACCGTAGAGACTGATCACGAACAGTCCCCACGTCGTCAGGATCAAAAAGCTGCCGAGCTGGTCGTAGACCACCGCATAGCGCAGTGCGCCCGCTCCAACGAGCACAGGAATCAGCGAGTAGCCGATGTAGGACGTGTTGCCGAGCGGGATCTGCAAGAGCAGGTTGGCGGTGCTCGGTCTATCGAGACGAAACACTCGCGCCAGTAAGAAGACCAGTGCCGTCGAGACAATCAGGATGACCCATGGAACCGCAACCAGACCAATCAGTTCGCGCTCGAACTCGAGCTTGGGCGCATACAGAAGGATCGCCGCCGGCAAGCAGACATTGAGGACGACCAGGTTGAGTGTCGCCGAGGCATTTTCGGGAACAACACGCCACAGGTTGAGCAGGTAGCCGATCACGAGCAGGACAAGAATGATCGCGAAGGTGGCGAAGACGGTCATCAGCTGCTGCATCCTGGGTTGACAACGCGCCATGCTCGCAGAATCGCCGGGATCATTCATCGGCTGGCTTTCGCTCGATGACGGTGCCGCGCTGTTCATACACGATCCCCGGCGTGGCGAGACGTCCGCTCAGCTAGGCTAATATCGCGGTTTTAGGAATAGGCGCAAGTAATGTCCGCACGCGACGCCAGCGATTTTCCCTCCGTCATCATCGTCGGCAGCTATGTGCAGGATCATGTCTGGCGGACTGACCGATTCCCGCAACCGGGCGAGACACGACGCGCGTCGGGCTTCAGTACCGGCCCTGGCGGCAAGGGCTTCAACCAGGCGGTTGCCTGCGTCCGCCAGCACGGCAACGCGCTGTTCATCGGCGCCCTCGGCAACGATGCGCTCGCTGAATCTGCCCGCAGCTTTGCTGAAAACGAGAAGCTCGCATGCGCATGGTTGATTCTTGATCAGGTGCCGACAGCGGCAGCCGGCATCATCGTCAACGCCGAAGGCGCCAACCAGATCATGGTCAACCTGGCCGCAAATGAGCATCTGTCGGGCGACTTTCTGCGCAGTCATGGCACACGTTTTGCCCAGGCCCGCGTGCTCCTCGTCCAGCTTGAGAACAATCTCGATGGCGTCCGGACCGCGCTCGA
>JBDTCQ010000282.1:0-4717 GCA_039923515.1 Dokdonella sp. | reverse complement strand
GCAAGACGCTCGAGGGCGCCTCCTGGTACTCACGGACCCTGGCCGAAATCGGCATTCCGGTCGAGGCGCTGGATGGCGAACAGATCGAGGCAATGGAGCCGGCCCTGAAGCCCGGCGTCGTCGGCGGTTATTTCAATCCGGCGGATGCCCAGTTGCGCCCGGATCGCTTTGCCGCCGAGCTGGCGCGTGTCGTGCGCGAACGCGGTGGCCAGATTGAGGAACACGCACGGATTGACGGAATATCGGTTGAACGCGGGCGGATTACGCACGTGCGCACAAGCCGGGGAGACTATTCGGCAAATGAGGTGGTCTTTGCGCTCGGTGCATGGTCGCCGGCGCTGGCGCGGACGATTGGCTTGCGTCTGCCGATCCAGCCGGGCAAGGGATATTCGATTACCTACTCGCGGCCCGCCATGTGCCCGCGCCTGCCGCTGACCCTCAAGGAAGACAGCGTCTGCGTGACCGCATGGGGTTCTGGTTTCCGCCTGGGCAGCACGATGGAGTTTGCCGGTTACGACAGCAGCCTCAATCGTACCCGGCTGGATGCATTGCGTCGTGCGGCGGCCCGCTATCTGCATGAGCCTGAAGGGTCGGAGTTGCACGAGGAATGGTATGGCTGGCGGCCGATGACGCCTGACGACCTGCCGATTCTTGGTCGTGTCGCGGGCATCGACAATCTGTGCATGGCGACTGGCCACGGCATGCTGGGGATGACGATGTCGGCGGTTACCGGCGTGCTGGTCAGCGAAATCATTGCGGGCGAAAAGCCGTCGTTCGATCTGGCACCGTTTGAACTAGCCCGCTTCGGCTGAGAGGAGCCGCGGGTTCCTCGCCAGCTTCGCGATTTGTCCGCGGGTCTGCCCGAACCGCTCAATCATGGTCGCGAACAATGAGCAGGCGCAGCTCGGTCATGTCCTCGATCGCATAGCGGATGCCTTCCCGACCCAGCCCGGAGTCCTTGACACCGCCGTAAGGCATGTTGTCCACGCGAAAGCTCGGCACATCACCGATGACGACGCCACCGACATCGAGGCGATCCCAGGCGCGCATGGCCTTGTTGATGTCGTTGGTGAAGATGCCCGCCTGCAAGCCGAATTCGCTGTCATCGACGACATCGAGCGCCTCGTTGAAATCCGCAAACGATTGAAGCGTCACGACAGGCCCGAACGCTTCCATGCAGTTGACCTTCTGATCGGCTCCCACATGCTCGAGGACGCTCGCTTCGAGCATCGCGCCGTTGCGTTGGCCGCCGCAAAGCAGGCTTGCTCCGGCCTTGACCGATTCCTGGATCCAGTCGTCGAGACGCCTGGCTTCCTTTTCGTCAATCATCGGGCCAATGAAGGTTTTCTCGTCCTTGGGATCCCCGGCGACGAGCTTGCTTGCCGCGGCGACGAAGCGTTCACGGAATTCGTCGTAGATATCTTCATGCACGAGGATGCGCTGCACGCCGATGCAGCTTTGTCCGGACTGGTAGAAGGCGCCGAAGATCACCCGTTCGATCACCGCATCGAGTCGCTCGCGTTGATCGACGTCGACGATGCACGCGGCATTCCCGCCGAGTTCGAGGACAACTTTCTTTTTGCCTGCCTTGGCCTTGAGGTCCCAGCCGACTGCCGGTGATCCGGTAAACGAAAGCAGCTTGAGCCGATCATCGGTAGTGAACAGGTCCGCGCCATCGCGATGTGCAGGCAGGATCGAGAATGCGCCCAAGGGCAAGTCGGTTTCGGCCAGCACCTCGCCATTGATGCGCACGGCTTCCTCGGCAGCAACCTTGAAGGTGTCGATCAGCCGAGTGACTTCACCGCGCGCATCCTTGATCGGCTTGCCGGCCTCAATGCACAGCGCCATGGCCAACTCGTCGTAGCGCTCGCGAAAGCGCTTTACGCAGTGTTCGAGTACGGCCTGACGCTGGTACGGGGCAAAATTGCGCATGGCATCCGTGGCCGCCGCCGCCGCCGCGATTCCGGCATCGATGGCCTTGGCGTCCGCCAGGGCAACCCGCGTTGCGACTTCGCCCGTGAACTTGTCGGTGACTTCAAGATCGGTATTCGGCTGACAGGCCTTGTTGGCCAGATAGTACGGATAGCTGGACTTGAGCATGCGGCGCTCCCGGGTCATCGGATAAAAAAACAGGTGTGTGCTCGACTGGCAGGATGTGCTGCCTTAAAGCTCGGCGCTGAGCTCCTTGATCTCGCGATTGAGCACGCGGTCATTGTCGGAATAGTCAATCGGCAAGTCGATCAGATGGACGCCAGGTGTATCGAGACACTTGGCCAGCATCGGGCCGAATTCGTCCGCGGATTTGGGCCGATGACCGTGTGCGCCGTAGCTTTCCGCGTACTTGACGAAATCGGGATTGGTCATGTCCATGCCGAAATTTGGAAAGTGCATATTGGCTTGTTTCCACTTGATCATACCGTAAGCATCATCGTGGATCAGCAGGATTACGAGATCGAGCTTGAGGCGAACCGCCGTCTCGATCTCCTGCGAGTTCATCATGAATCCGCCATCGCCGGCGACGGCGACGACCTTGCGCTTGGGATAAACGATCTTTGCCGCGATCGCCGAAGGCAAGCCGGCGCCCATCGTGGCCAGGGCGTTGTCGAGCAGCATCGTGTTCGGCTGGGTACAGCGGTAGTAGCGCGCAAACCAGAGCTTGTACATGCCATTGTCGAGACAGAGGATGCCGTCGTCGGGCATGACCTTGCGCATGTCGGCAACCATGCGCACCGGATAGATCGGAAAGCGGGGATCCTCGGCGCCCTTGGCCAGATGCTTGTTGAGATGATCGCGCACGTTGTCGTCGTAGGAGAAATCCCAGTGCGGCTGCTTCTTCAGTGTCTCGTTGAAGCGCCAGATCGTGTTGGCGATATCGCCGACCACTTCGATCTGCGGAAAGTAGACGGTGTCCACCGCTGCGCTGAGATAGTTGATGTGGATGACCGTGCGCTTGCCGCGACGCATGAAGAACGGCGGCTTCTCGATGACATCGTGGCCGACATTGATGATGCAATCGGCATGCTCGATCGCCCGATGCACGAAATCACCATCGGAGAGGGCGGCATTGCCGAGCCAGAGCGGATGGGTTTCATCGAGCACACCCTTGCCCATCTGCGTCGTGAAAAACGGGATGCCGAATGACTCGACAAACTGGCGCAGCATCTTGCTGCTGGTCTTGCGGTTGGCGCCGGCACCCACCATCAGGATCGGGCGCTGGGAATCACGGATGGCTTCGACGGCGCGCAGGATGGCCTTGTTGTCCGCGATCGGACGCCGGTGAAAGCTGGCCTGCAGCACGATCGCATCGGTTTCGTCCTTGGCGATGTCTTCCGGCAATTCGAGATGGGTCGCGCCGGGACGTTCCTCCTCGGCGCGGCGGAAGGATTCGCGCACGCGGGCAGGGATGTTGTCGGCGGAAACAATCTGCTGGGTGTATTTGGTCAGCGGTTTCATCATGTCGACCACGTCGACAATCTGGAAATGTCCCTGCTTGGACGCCTTGACCGGCTTCTGCCCGGTGATCATGAACATCGGCATGCCGCCAAGCTGGGCATAGGCGGCCGAGGTGACGAAATTGGTTGCGCCCGGGCCGAGCGTAGCCAGGCAGACGCCGGCCTTGCCGGTCAGCCGTCCGTAGGTTGCGGCCATGAAACCGGCAGCTTGCTCGTGGCGGGTCAGGATCAGCTTGATCGATGAGGTGCGCAGGGATTCGAGCAGGTCGAGATTTTCCTCGCCGGGGATGCCGAAAACATATTCGACGCCTTCGCTTTCAAGTGCCTTGATGAAAAGATCCGAAGCTTTCATGCGCAGTGCTCCATTCTCGTTGCTGAGGGTGCTGGTTTTCGCGGAGATTCCGATCGGGCATTCCTGGCGTGGGGACACATACGCGATGCGGCCACGTCAATCATTCCTGCTCAATGAATTGTTCTGGCGACAGGCATTCCGGAATTGCGAGGCGGGTGCCCGATTGTGGGTGGCGGCTAGGTTGCCGGTCAATCGCCGCCGTCGACGCGCAGCTTGAGTTCGCCATCGACGAGGATGCCGCGCAAGCGGGTGTCGCTATCGACCCCGACCACGCTGCGGATGACGGCTCCGGTTTGTTGATCGACCAGAATCGCATAGCCGCGACCCAGCGTTGCCAGCGGACTGACGGCGTGCAGCGCACGCGCCAGTTCGGCCAGGTGAGCGCGCTGGCGCTCGATCCGATGCAACACGTGATTGCGCAGGCGGCCCGCAAGGACGTCGACATGTTCGCGCGCAGTCAGGAGTCTCCGCTGGGGATGCGTGGCCAGCAAACGGCCTTGTGCCCGGGCCAGACGCGTGCTGCGACGTTCGAAGTCGTGGCGACGCATGCGCAACATGCGTGCGTGCAACTGGTCAAGGCGTTCGCGCCCGCGTTGCAGGCGCAGGGTAGGTCGTTGCAGGTTCAGTCGGGCCAGCAAATGGTCTGCGCGTTGACTCGAAGCCTCAATACGACGGCGCACGCGTAACAGCAGCCGGTTGTGATGCTGTTCAAGACGGCGCGCAAGGTCGATGGCATCGGGAACAAGCAATTCGGCGGCAGCGGAAGGCGTCGCGGCGCGCAGATCGGCGACGAAATCGCTGATCGAGAAATCAATCTCATGGCCGACCGCCGAAACGACCGGAATCGGACTGCGCACGATGGCCCGCGCCAATGCCTCGTCATTGAACGCCCACAGATCTTCCAGCGAACCGC
>JBDTCQ010000281.1:0-3475 GCA_039923515.1 Dokdonella sp. | reverse complement strand
CACCTGCTATTGGTGTGGCGGAATATCGTTACGACGATCCCCGCGAACTGGCTCACGCACGCCTCATTTTCGTGATCACTTGGCTGGTTCCGTTGCTGCTGGTCTCGGCCATTCTGGCAATCTTCGGTGCAACCCTTGGTCAAGCGCTGAGGTCATTGCTTCAATTCAGTCTCGTTGCAATGTCATTACCATTGACGGGATCACTGGCCGCGCTGCTGGTGCGCGGATTTCAGCGACGCTACAAACGCCGCCTTCAGACTGCGCCGAACAGCGTTTCAGGCTTGGAATAGATATGACAACGCACGATCATGACGCATCCGCATCACCCTGCTGCCTCGGCGCAAAGGCCGCGACTCCCGCCACCGGACACAGCAAGGATCCGGTCTGCGGAATGCAGGTCGATCCGGCGACCGCAAAATTCTCGGCGGAGCACGGCGGACAGACCTTCTATTTCTGCAGCGCTGGGTGTCGTACCAAGTTCATTGAGGATCCCAGCCGCTATCTCGATGCTGGCAAGAAGACAAAGCCTGAAAAGCAGGACAAGAACGCGATCTACCTGTGCCCGATGCACCCGGAAGTGCGCCAGGTTGGCCCCGGCTCCTGTCCGAAATGCGGCATGGCGCTGGAGCCGGAACGGCCGGGTGCCGAAGAAGATGACAGCGAATTGCGTGATGTGCGTCGTCGCTTCCTGATTGCCTCAGCACTGGCTTTGCCATTGTTGCTAATCGCAATGGTGCCGCACCTGCTCGGCCTGCACTTCAATCCGCCAATCTCGACGACGTTGCGTTGGGCCGAGTTTCTGTTGGCCACGCCGCTCGTGATCTGGCTCGGAAGGGCGTACTACGCGCGTGGCTGGAGCGGTGCGATTTCGGGCTCGCCGAACATGTACAGCTTGATCGGCCTCGGTGTAATCGTCGCCTACGCGTTCAGCCTCGTAGCGATGTTCGCGCCGGGCCTGTTCCCGCCGACGATGCATGATGCCAATGGCGATGTACCGTTTTACTTCGAGGCTTCCGGCGTGATTATCGCCCTGGTGTTGCTCGGTGAGTGGCTTGAGTTGCGCGCACGCGGCAAGACTTCGCAAGCCCTACGCCGCTTGCTCGATCTTGCACCCAAGACCGTGCACCGATTGAACGCGGATGGCAGCGAAAATGAGGTTCCGCTTGATGAAGTGGAGGTTGGTGATCGCCTGCGCGTGCGACCCGGTGCAAAGATTCCGGTTGATGGAAAAGTGCTTGAAGGCCGCAGCAGCGTCGATGAATCCATGCTCAGCGGCGAACCCGTGGCGGTAGAGAAGGGCAGTGGTGACACGGTCACCGGCGGCACCATCAATGGCACCGGCAGTTTCGTGATGCAGGCGGAAAAAGTCGGTGACGAGACCGTGCTGGCCCAGATCATCGATCTGGTCGCCAAGGCGCAGCGTTCAAAGGCTCCGCTGCAACGCTTGGCCGATCGCGTCTCGCTGTATTTCGTGCCGGCCGTGGTTGCCGTCTCGCTGCTGACCTTTGTCCTTTGGCTGATCTTCGGGCCGGAGCCGCGACTTGCCTATGCGGTGGTCAACGCGGTCGCCGTGCTGATCATTGCTTGTCCTTGCGCACTCGGCCTGGCAACACCGATCTCGATCATGGTTGCGAGTGGGCGTGGTGCAGAATCCGGTGTGTTGTTCCGCGAAGCAGCGGCGATTGAAACCCTGAGTCGGGTCGATACCCTTGTCCTCGACAAGACCGGCACGATCACCGAAGGCCGACCGCGCCTGACCGATGTCGTTGCCGAATCTGGCAAGGAAGAATCCGAGGTGCTCGCCCTGGCTGCCGCACTCGAAGCGGCCAGCGAACATCCGCTCGCCCATGCCGTGATTTCAGGGGCAAAGGAGCGCGGGGTTGCCTATCAGCAAGCCAATGATTTCGCCTCGGAAACCGGACGCGGCGTGCGTGGGCAGGTCGACGGTCGATTGATCCGGCTTGGCAATCGGAAGATGGTCGAAACCTGCGCCTTGGGTGCCGACCTCGCTGCAAAAGCTAATGCATTGCGCGAGGATGCGAAGACCGTCATGTTCGTCGCCGTCGATGATCAGGTCATCGGCTTGGTCGCCGTACAGGACCCGCTCAAGGCCGACGCGGCCGAGGTGCTCGGCAAACTCAAGCAGGAAGGCCTGAAGCTGATCATGCTGACCGGTGACAACGAGGCAACCGCGAAAGCCGTGGCTCGGAATCTTCCGCTCGATGAAGTCCACGCCGGTCAATCGCCCGAGGACAAGGCCAACCTGATCCGGACATTGCAGAAAGCCGGCGCCCGTGTCGCCATGGCCGGCGATGGCATCAACGATGCACCAGCCCTGGCCGCCGCCGATGTCGGCATCGCCATGGGCAATGGCACCGATATCGCGATGGAAAGCGCCCAGGTCACCCTCGTCAAAGGCGAACTTACCGGCATCTTGCGCGCGCGTCGATTGTCAGCCGCAGCCGTTCGTAACATCCACCAGAATCTTGGCTTCGCCTTCGGCTACAACACGCTCGGCGTGCCGATCGCTGCCGGAATCCTGTATCCGTTCTTCGGCCTGCTCCTGAGTCCGATCATCGCCGCCCTGGCGATGAGTTTTTCGTCGGTCTCGGTCATCAGCAACGCCTTGCGCCTGCGCAATACGAAGATTTGATGTATTCGGGTGAATTCGCTAACCAGGAATCATCATGCGACCGCCAAAAATCTTGTTCCGAACCGAAAGGGTTCAAATCCCGCCCTGGTGAACTTGCTACGTGACTAGATCCCCAGGGATGACATGACCAAACCTCTGGAAGTTGAAAGCGCGCGCAGTCTATCCAGACCTGCTTTGAGCAAAAATGTCGCTCCTATTGTGAATTGACCTCTCTTTTTACAATGCGACTCACCATCGAGTAGCTCAGTGCAAAGTGCTCGCCGATCACTTTCATGCTGTATCCGCCGCTACCGTAAGCGGCTGCAATGGCCTTATCGCGATCACGATTCGACTTGATGTAGTAATCGAGAGGTTTGGGCGGTGGACGGCGTTGCGTCGTCGGGATCTCGCCGAGGGGCGTCTCGTCGTCCATGAGCGCCATCATACGATCGACGAAAGCCTCGTCGCCGAGGTAAATCTGCCGCTTGAGATCCTCCCATGGGGAGCGCAATCCGCGGCCCTCGCTGACAAATTTTCGATAGGCTTCCATTGCCGGCTTTCGCTTGGCGCCAAACGCCGACAATAGCCAGTCGGTATTTAGCCACTCCGGCGCGTCATCCCATCCGGCCGTGGATCGATAGTTGCTCCAAGGCCAGTCTTTCGCCGACCGCACCATTCCGGCGCGCACCGGATTCAAGACCACGTAACGAGCCAATTCCAGTAAGTAGGATTCCTTCTGCACCAGGATCGCCTTGTAGCGACCCTGGAATACATGACCCACGCGATGGTGGCGGTGATTGGATCGCTGCGTGAAAACGCCGTTCAATTGACGCATCCCTTGGG
>JBDTCQ010000280.1:0-18783 GCA_039923515.1 Dokdonella sp. | reverse complement strand
AGTCACAGCCATGACGCGCGGCAAGCGCGGAGACGGCGCCGGCAAGATCGGCAGGGCCCATGTCCTGGGTCGGCGTGTTGATCAGATCCCTGGTCAGCGTTGCGGCCTCGGCGAAGCTGGAAACCTGGTCGCGCGTCGCCTCGTCGATGACCAGACGTGCCGCGTCGCGATCAGCGCGGCGATAGCGGTTGAACCGGTAGGCTCCCAGCGCCCAGCCGAGTGCGGCCTGCGCCGGATCGAGGGCAAGGCCGCGCGCATCGAGCACATAGTTTCCAGGCGGCAACCGACGTGGAAACGAAGCAAGCGCATACAGGCCGCTGCCCGGTGCACAACCGGCGAGCATGACCGCTGCGGTGTCACCATTGGCAGCAAGACCAAGAAAGCGGCCGCTCTCACCCTTGAAATCATTCGCGGCACACAGGGTCCGTGCCGCATCGCCGAGCTTGGCGATGATGGCGTCAAAGCTCTTGGCGTCGATGGCAATCAGGGGTGTCGAAGTGGCTGCATCCGCAGCGCTGATCCAGGCATCCATGGTCGGTCTCGTCAGGTTGAAGGCGAATGGTGCGGGTACGAATAGCGGTCGAGCCAGTTGGCCAGCGCGTCAAGGTCGGCCATTTCGAGATCGGGCCTGACCTCATGCTGCCACGCCGCCGCCTGTCGATTGAGCCAGACCGTGCGCATGCCGGCATCGCGCGCACCGACAACGTCGGCGAGTGGATCGTCACCGACATGCAGGACATGTTCCGGGGCTATGCCGAGGCGTTCACAGGCATGGTGGAAGATGTCTGCCGCGGGTTTGGCCACGCCCATCTGGCTGGCGCTTACGCTGAACCGGAAATGGCCGTCGAGGCCAATGCGGTCGAGTTCGGCGGTGCCGTTGGAGATGCTGACCAGCGGAAAGCGGGCGGCCATGCGGGTCAGCGCGGCGCCCGTGTCGGCATAGCATTCGACTTCGTTGCGTACTTGCACGTAGACCGCGTAAGTGCGCTCGATCCAGTCATCGCCGAGCTCGAATGGAGCAAATGCGCGGCGCAGGGTCATGCGCCGTTGCGCGCCGAAATCATGGGCCAGTTCGGGATGCTCGCTGGCTACTTCGTCGCGCAGGGCGCGCATTGATTCGATCGGCCATGCCGCGGCGACCTCGGGGCAGTTTGCCCGCAGCCACGCATCCACGCTCCGCTCAACCCGCTCGATGACCGGGCCAATCGGCCAGAGCGTGTCATCGAGATCGAGCGAGATGGCGCGGATATGCATTGGGCTTGTCGCGGTCAGTTCGGCTTTTTTCCGCTTGTCTTGGCGGCTTCGGCTTCGGCCTTTGCCTTTTCCGCACGCGCCAGATTTTCACGGGCGCGTTCGGTTGAATCGGCACCGGGAGCTGTGGCAATGCGTTCCTGCAGCGTTGCACGCGGCGCAGCGATCACGGGCGCTTCGCGCTCGCGCGGCATTGCGGCGACGTCGGCCGGAGTTACTCCGACAATGGCGGAATCGATCTGGCTGAGACGTGCGTCATCGCGCGAGTAGACGTCGCCAGCTTCCGCGTACGGAATCAGTTGGTGCTTGCGCATCACCTGGGCCGCCGAAGCGGAACCGAGGAAGCGAACAAAATCATCTACTTGCGCTTGATTCGGGGCATCCGCACGTTGCACGACATAGAGAGTCATGAACAGCGGATAGCTGCCATCGGCGATGCTCTGGGTCGTCGCCACGCTGCCTTCGACGCTGAGCATCTTCATGCCCTTGTTCGCATACGCGCTCGACAGGGTGGTCAGGCCCAGGCCGGTCGGATCGATGGCAATCGCCTCTTCGAGCTTGCTCGTATTCAAATACAGGCGCGGCGCCGCCACCCGCTGCTCGCCGCGCTTGTAGAGCAGGCGACGGAAACTGAATTCGACGCCATCGAGTGGTGCGGCGATCGAATAGAGATTGATCGGCGCATCGGCTCCTCCAAGCTCCTGCCAATTCTTGATCCGGCCGAGGTAAATCTGGCGCAACTGGGCCAGCGTGATGTTGCTGACCGGATTGCGCGGATGGGTAACCGCGACGATCGCATCGAGGGCGACGGGTTGGAAAATCAGTTGATGCTCGGACTCGCGGGCCGGGTTCATCCCACGGGCGCTGCCGGCGATATCGGCCTTGCCTTCGATGACCGCATCGATGCCGGAAATCGTGCTGAATGCCTGCACGGTCAACTGACCCTGCTGCTCCTTGCGGTAGACATCGACGAGATCGCTGGTGAATCCGCGTGCCGAGACGATGTCGCCACGCCAGGCGATGGTCGTTTTCGGCACAAAGGCCTTGCTGGCACCGGCGGCGTCAGCCGAGGGCATGGAGCTGGCCACAGCCAGCAGTGCAACGGCAGTCAGGCTGACGAATCGGCTGAACTTGGAAGAGTGCGTAACGAACATAGTCGGAAAGGTGGCCCGAGGCCAATACAGAAAGAGACGGAACTTTAACATGCGCACCGCGCGGAAGCCCTTGTCGGGCAATGATGTGACTGCTGCCTGGGCTTTTGGCAAGGGCATGTTGGCGGGTCGATTCCCGGCAATCGCCATGCTTCTCGTACAATCGTGCGGATCCTCAGGATATTCGCGCATGCCCGATCGTCTCATTCTGCGTCTCGACCCTGCCGGCGGCCTGACCTGGCTGCGACAATCGGTGGACGGACGCATGCTTTCTTCGAGCCAGCAAGGCGCGCCGCCCGCGGCCGTGCTTGATTCGGCGGGGGAGATCCTGGTGCTGGTGCCGGCAGAGGACGTCCTGCTGATCGAAACCCGGGTCAACGCGCGTAGCGCGGCACAACTTCGACAGGCAGTTCCCTTCGCCGTCGAGGACCAGTTGCTTGGCGCGGTCGAAGATCAGCACTTTGCGATCCAGACCACCGACGAGGACAAGGTCGGTGTCGCCGTGGTTGCGCGCACGCAACTGCAGGGATGGATCGACCTGCTGGCTGCTGCCGGCGTTCGTGCCGATGCGATCCTGCCCGAGTCGCTGGCCTTGCCGGTGTCCGTCGAATCCGCAACCGCAATGATTGATGGCGGACGCGTGCTGCTGCGGCTTGATCGCTGGTCGGCCATGGCGTGTTCGACTGCGGATCTGGCCGACTGGCTTGCGCAGGTCCGCGCAGCGGGGATTGACCGCACGATCGCCGCGCATGATTTCGACGGCGACGTCGATGCCACCCGCAGCGCTGAATTCGCCTCGTATCAAGGCGGCCAGCATGATCCCTTGGCCTTCCTCGCACGCAATCTGCAAAAAGTACCGATCAACCTGCTTTCCGGCGGATTTGCCAGCGGCCATCGGCAGGCGCGTGGCACACGCTGGTGGCGCCGCGTTGCGGCGATGGCGGCGGCCCTTGTTGTGCTCGCCTTCGTCCATCGCGGAATCGAGGTTTATCAACTCGGGCAAAGCCTTGCGCGCGTCGATACGGCGATGTCTGACAGCCTGCTCAAGACCTTCCCTGATCTGGGCGTGGCCGAACGCTCGCGCGCACCGCAAAGCGTCATGCGCGATCGGCTTGAGCGCCTGCGTGGCGGCAGCGAAACCAGCGGTTTCCTGCGTCTGCTTGGCCAGATCGCACCGGTGCTCGGACGCACCACGCGCACGCAGATGCGCGGTCTCGAATTCCGCAACGGCATCCTCGAGGTGGGTTTGCGCGCCCCCGATGTGGCCACGCTCGACAGCATGCGCGAACAGTTCTCGGCCATACCGGGCCTGAGTGCCGAAGTCACTGCATCGGTCCCGGCCGATAGCGGCGTCGATGGCCGCATCCGAATCCGGGGAGAGTCACCATGATCTTGGCATGGTGGAACGAGCAGTCGCTGCGTGATCGCCGCGTGATCGTCATCGGCAGCGTTGTCGTCGCGATCTTCCTGGCCTGGTCGTTTGTCTGGCATCCATTGGCCAGTGAACACGCGCGGCTGGCAAACCAGCTCGACAACGCAAAGCGGGATCTTGCCTTCGTCCGCGTTGCCGAAGCCGAGGTCGATCGCCTGCGCAGTGGCGGCGTGCGCTCGCGTGCGGACCGGCAAGGCAAGTCGTTGCTGGCGCTGGCCGATGTCAGTGCGCGTGGGGCCGGCCTTGAAGGAGTGCTCAAGCGCCTTGAGCCGGTTGGCTCGAACAGTGTGCGTGCCAGTTTCGAGTTTGCCTCGTTCGACGTGCTGATGAGCTGGATCGAGGGCATGGCGCGCGACTATGGCGTGCAGGTCAGCGATTTCTCGGTCGATCGCGTCGATGCCAGTGGCCTCGTCAATGCGCGCGTGACCCTGGAAGACGTACCCTGAGTTTCGCATTGGCGTGCGCCGTGACGGCGATGATTCCCCTGTTTTCCATGACAAGTTGAACCATGAAAATACTGAAGTGGTTGTTTGTGCTGCTGATCCTCGCCGTGGTTGTCGTCGGCGTGATCGCCTGGACGCTACCGGCCGATGTGGCCTATCGCTATGTCGCATCGCGACTGGGCCCGGTGTCCCTGGTCGGTGTGCGCGGCACGGTCTGGCAGGGGCATGCCGACGGGGTCAGTGTGTTTGGCCGGGATCTCGGTGAGCTCGATTGGCAGGTCGAGAAAGCGCCACTGTTTGCGCGCCGCGTGCATGCCGATCTGCGCATACGCGGTGCCGACATCGACACCTCCGGTCTGGTCGAGCGTGATGCGGATGGCCGCATCATCGCGCATGACGTGCGTTTTCGCGTGCCGGCATCGCTGATGTCGCCGGTGCTCGATGTGCCTTCGTTGAAACTGCTCGGAACAATCACCGGAACCTTCGCCAAGGTCAGTTTCTTTGGTGGCGTCATCAGTGATGCCAACGGCACCGCACAATGGAGTGATGCCGGCGTCAGTGGCACGGCCGAGGCGCGGTTTTCCGACATCCTTGCCCAGTTTGCCTCGAAGCCCGATGGCAGCATCGCCGGTACCGTGGCCGATGACGGCAAGGGCAATCTTGAGGTGAACGGCAGTTTCACCATTGCCGCCACGGGCTTCCAGGCTGAGGCATTCCTTGCAGCTCGCAACGACGACGCACGCGTACAGGAAGCCTTGCGCTATGTCGGCGAGCCGCAAGCTGATGGCTCATCGCACCTGGTCATCAATGGCCAGTTGTTCAAGCTGTTCTAGGTCATGAGCCTGACTGAATCCTTCCTCGCCTCGGCGCTTGAGGTCGCCCAGCGCGCAGCGGATCACGCGGAACGCGGCATTCGCGCACGCTACGCGGCGCGCGATTTTTCGGTCGATGCCAAGGCCGACGCGACGCCGGTAACGGAAGCCGATCGGGAAGCCGAACTGGTGATCAAGGATGTGCTGCGCGCGGCGTTTCCCGGTCACGCGTTTCTCGGCGAGGAACATGGTCGGGAAGGGGAAAGCGATTATTTGTGGCTGATCGATCCGATCGACGGCACCAAGGCCTTCGTACGCGGTTATCCCATGTTCTCGACGCAGATTGCGCTGATGCATTGCGGTGAACTCGTGCTCGGTGTTTCCGCCGCAGGTGAATACGGCGAACGCGCCTGGGCTGTTCGCGGCGGCGGTGCCTTCATCGGCACCAGCACTGCAGACGGCAAGCGCGTGCATGTTTCCGACACGAGTGATTTCGGCCCGATGGCGGCGCTGTCGACCGGCAACCTGAAGTCAATGGCGACTGATCCGAAGCGCTGGCAGGCACTCGGCGAACTGGTCAGCCGCATCGGCCGGATCCGCGGTTATGGGGATTTCCTGCACTATCACCTGCTCGCACGCGGAGCGATCGATCTGGTGGTCGAATCGGATTTGAATATTCTCGATATCGCCGCCCTGGTCGTCATCGTGCGCGAGGCGGGTGGCGTGTTCACCACGCTTGAGGGCGGCCCGATCGGGCTCGACGTGCGCAATGCACTGGCCGGCCCGCCTGCGTTACATGCCGAAGCGTTGGCCTTGTTCAATCCCTGATTTGATTTAACTGATTGGCGATCCTTAGGCGGCAAAGAAGTGAATACGGTTGCGAATGATTCGCATCTAAGGTTTAATTCGCGCCCAGCGCAGCCACATGCTTTCCACTGAAGCGCGCTGACTGAATCCTTCGGCTTGTCCTGGTGACGTTTTAACGTGACTGCCGGGTAATTCGGAAGGCCCCAGTCAGCTTTGCTGATCGTGTCAGCCAGACGCATTCGCCGCTTCTGATTCAAACCTGCCCAAGGATCGTCATTGATGTCTTCCACATCCTGCATTTCCGCGTCTCATGCGCCGCCGCGCCGGCTCCTCGCGAGTACTCTCGGCAGCCTGTTCATTTCGGCGACAGCACCAGCCTTTGCCGATGCGAATACGCCCCCGAATCTTCCCGATGCCAGCAAGGCGCGTGAACTCGACAGTGTCAAAGTCGATGGTTATGTGGTCAGCGAGCCCACCTCGAGCAAGTTCACCGCGCCGTTGCTGGATACCCCCCGCTCCGTCTCGATCCTGCCGGAGGCCTTGATCGGTGATATCGGCGCAACCGATCTGGTTGATGCGTTGCGCCTGATTCCGGGCATCACCTTTGGCGCTGGCGAGGGTGGGAATCCGCAAGGCGATCGCCCGTATCTGCGTGGCTTCGATTCGCAGGGTTCGATCTTTGTCGATGGCGTGCGCGACGCCGGTGCGCAATCGCGCGAGACCTTCAACGTCCAGCAGATTGAAGTGGTCAGGGGACCGGATTCGGTCTACAGCGGTCGCTCGAACGGTGGCGGCAGCATCAACCTGGTGACCAAGGCGCCGGTGACCAAAAATTTCACCGAGGTCGAGGTCGGCCTGGGTACGGCCGACTACAAGCGGGCCACGCTGGACAGCAATATCCGCCTCGGCGAAAGCGCCGCGTTGCGCGTCAACGTCATGGGGTATGACGCAGGCGTTGCCGGACGCGATGCAGTCGACAGCCGTCGCTTTGGTTTTGCCCCGTCGGTGACATTCGGTTTGAACAGCCCGACGTCAGCGACACTGGGCTACTACCATCTGCAGTCTGACGAGCTGCCTGAAGCGGGCATTCCCTATCAATACGGATTGGCCAACATCCCGGCCGGCGTACGCGTGGTGCGCCCGGACGATGGCGGCGACAGCAGCAACTTCTACGGCCTGGTCGATCGCGATTTTCGTGAGGCCAATGTCGATATAGGCACCGTGCAAGTGAATCATGAATTTGGCAATGGCATGAATTTGCGCAACACCACCCGCTACGGTCGCTCGCAGCAGGATTACATCGTCAGCCAGCCCGATGACAGCCAGGGCAATGTGATCAATGGCGAGGTTTGGCGGCGCGTCAATACCCGTGCCGGCAACACGGTATCGGCGATCAACCAGACGGATCTTTCGGGCGAATTCAACGTGGGTGGTGTCAAGAACGTCTTCAATGTGGGCCTCGAACTGGCCAACGAGGAGGCCTACAAGGATAGCTACGTCGTGCCCACCATCAATGCGGCCGCGGCCTGCGGCGTGCTCGGGCCTGGCGCCCCGTCCTACTACAATTGCACCAGCCTGGCCGATCCGAACCCGAACGATCCGTGGCAGCCGGGAACCTGGAGTCCGGCCAGCGGATTTGCACCCGCGCCAATCGTGCGTGCCAACAAATCGATCCGCACCACCAGCAATACGCAGGCGCTGTACGCGCTGGATACGCTGCACTTCGGTGAGCAATGGCTGCTCAATGTCGGCTTGCGCTTCGACAGCTTCTCGACCAAGGCGCCGATAACCTATTGTCCCGACCTGCCGGGCTCGGTCTGTCCTCGTGGTTACACCGGACCCAAAGTCACCGAGGATCATCGCAGCAGCAGCAATGATCTGAGTGGCCAGGTGGGTCTGGTCTGGAAGCCGGTTGAAGCCGCTAGTGCCTATCTGTCGTTTGCCAATTCGGTGACACCACCGGGAAGCTTCCTCAGTGAGGGCAGCGACACCAACCCGATCAGCATCACCGATCTCGATCCGGAAAAAACCCGAAATATTGAACTCGGCGTCAAGTGGAACCTGCTCGCTGACCGTCTCTCGGTCAGCGCGGATCTGTTCAACACTGAGAAGACCAATGCACGTCAGCTCGATGCCGACGGCAGCTACCAGAACATTGGCAAGTCGCGCGTGCGCGGCATCGAACTGTCGGCCACCGGCAACATCAGCGAAGACTGGAGCGTGTTCGCGGGCTACGCACACATGAAGAGCAAGCTGGTTGACGGGGGCTTTGTCAGCGGCGAGCCGAATCCGATCAATGGCACGCGGCTGGCGAATATCCCCGAGAACAGCTTCAGCGTGTGGACGAACTACCAGGTTTCGCCGCGCTTCGGCTTTGGCGGCGGTGCGTTCTACGTCGATGAAGTGCTCGGCAGTTACCGGGTCAATCCGGCCGATGGGCTGTTGACCGAATTCGGTATTCCATCTTATTGGCGCCTTGATGCGATGGCCAATTGGCAGGTTACCGAGAAGCTTGCGCTTCGACTCAACCTGCAGAACCTCGCTGACAAGACCTACTACACCAAGGCCTATCCGGTTCATTACGTCTCACCTGCGGCCGGTCGTTCGCTGCAGCTGAGTGCAAGCCTCAGGTTCTGATTGACCCCTGAAACGGGTGATGACATCCGCTTTCAACCATACGGAGAGTCGCGCGTGCTGGTTCATGTGCCCGAAGTGCTGGATGCATCCGAACTCGCGCACTGTCGCGCGCGTCTCGCAGATGCCGAATGGAAAGATGGAAAACGTACAGCAGGTTATCAATCGGCCCAGGTCAAGAACAATAGCCAACTGGCCGAAGACGATCCGCTCGCCATCGAATTGGGAGCACTGATCCTCAACGCCCTGGCGCGCAATATGACGTTCTTTGCCGCCGCCTTGCCGCGCACGATCTATCCGCCGCTGTTCAACCGTTACAGCGGCGGTGAACATTTCGGCATGCATATCGACAATGCAATCCGCTATGACCGGCGCCAGCTACCAGCATTGCCCATCCGAACCGATCTCTCGGCCACGCTGTTCTTCGCCGACCCCGATGAGTACGACGGCGGTGAACTCGTGGTCGAAGACACGTACGGCGCGCACAAGGTCAAGTTGCCGGCCGGCGATCTGGTTCTGTACCCGGGATCGAGCTTGCACAAGGTCATGCCGGTGACACGCGGTATGCGCATCGCCTCGTTCTTCTGGCTGCAGAGTCTGGTTCGCAGTGATGCGCAACGGCGGCAGCTTTTTGAACTCGATGTCGCGATCCAGTCATTGACCGCACGCGTGCCCGCCGCGCCCGAACTGGTCTCGTTGACCGGCGTCTATCACAACCTGCTGCGCGCCTGGTCGGATGTCTGAGTCTGCGGCGACAGCCGGTGCGCGACTCGATCAGGAATGGCTCGTGCTTGCCTTGCGCGAGGATCCGTCTGAGGCCCTGAAGACGATTCGTGAATCTGCAAGGGCTGGCGATATCGCAGCGCAGTTTCTGCTGGGGCAAATGCACTGCGAAGGGCGCGGCATTGCGCTCGATGCGATCGAGGGATTGCATTGGTATCGCCTTGCGGCCAACTCCGGCCTGCCGGCGGCAATGAACATGCTCGGCCGTTGCCATGAGCTTGGTGTGGGAACCAAAGCAGATCCGGCTTTGGCCGCCGTCTGGTATCGCAAGGCCGCTCACGCGGGATTCGACTGGGGCATGTACAACTTGGCCAATTTGCTGGCGACCGGGCGTGGCATCGCGCCTTCACGCGCTGAGGCACTGGCCTGGTATCGCAATGCCGCTGATCTCGGTCATGCCAAATCGATGAACCTGGTCGGCCGCTATCTCGAGGAGGGCTGGGAGGTTGCTGCGGATCCGCTGGAGGCGCGCGAGTGGTATCGCCAATCCGCCGAGGCGGGTGATTTCCGCGGCCAAGCCAGCCATGCCCAGGTGCTCCTCGGGCAGGGGCGCATCGATGAGGCCATCGACTGGTTCAAGCGCGCCATTGCATCGGGCAGTCCGTCATTTCTCAGCCATGTCGGCACCGATCTGGCTCGCTCATCGCACGCCTCGATTCGGGCGATTGCCGAGGCCGCCCGGCACCAGCTTGTGCAAGTCAAGTCAGGCGCCACGAGCGCTGCGAACGTCTGATTCGAAGCCGCCGCTCCCGGTGGCCTTCCTATTGTCGCGGCCGTTCCTTCATGCCGCTGCGCCAGGCGAATACGGCCGCTTGGGTGCGATCGCTGACATTGAGTTTGCCGAGCACGTTGCTGACGTGGGTCTTGACGGTCTTCTCGCCGATGCCAAGGCGTTCGGCGATCAACTGGTTGCTGAGACCCTCGGCAACCAGGGCCAGGGTTTCACGTTCACGCTGACTCAGCGAGTGCAGTGCATCGCTGCCCGGCTCGACGCCGTGACGCATGGCTTCCATCAAGCGTGCTGCGATGCGCGGATGCAGGACGGCTTCGCCTTGTGCAGCTTTGCGCAAGGCGTCGGCCAGCGCATCCGCATCGACATCCTTGAGCAGGCAGGAAAGCGCGCCGGCTTGCACCGCGGCCACAATCTGCTGGACGTCTTCGAACGAAGTCAGCAGGACGACCTGGGTCTTCGGGCTGGCGGCACGGATTGCGCGGGTCGCCTCAATCCCGCCACCGGGCATGACCAGATCGACCAAGGCTACATCCGGCGTTTGCGCACTGCACAGGCTCACGGCGGTCGCCGCGTCGCCGGCCTCGCCGACAATGGCCAGATCGGCATGGGTCTCGAGAAAGCCGCGGATGCCCTGGCGGACGAGGTCATGATCGTCGGCAATGACGATGCGGATTGGTTTGCTCATCTGCTTACCTCAGTCTGGAAGCTTACCGTCACGCGGGTGCCGCGTCCCGGCGTGCTGTCGAATTCGAATCGGCCACCTGGCAGTGCTTCGGCGCGGTCGCGCATGTTGCGCAGGCCCATCCCGCTGCCCGATCCTGCGCTGGTGCCCGTTCCATTATCGGCGATGACAAGGCTGACGCGTTCCGCCGTGCGGCGGAGGCTCAGATCGACGTGCTGTGCGCCGCTGTGCCGCAGCACGTTCGACAGAGCCTCGTCGACGATGCGCAGCAGTGAATCCTCGACCGGGGTCACCAGTGACGGAGCATCGTCAATGTCGAAGCCGAGGCTGGCGCCGCTGGTATGCGCCCAGTCATTGGCACGCATGCGCAGGCGTTCGGCGAACGGCAGTTCGGCATCCGAGGCGCGCATCTCATCAAGGATCTGTGCGAGTTCCTGCTGGATCTGCTGGGTCAGGCGCTGGGCCAGTTCGAGGCGCTCGCTGCCAGCGATATCGCCCAGCGTGCGCCGTGCCGTGGCCAGTTGCAGGTTCAAGGCGAACGCCTTCTGCTTGACCGTATCGTGCAGATCGCGGGCCAGGCGCTGGCGCTCGGCGAGCGCGGCGAGTTGCGCGCGCGAGCGCAGCAGGCCCTTGAGGTCGATCGCCATCCCGTCGAGCATGGTCGAGAGACCGCCAATTTCGTCGCCCGAATGGTCATCGATGCGGTTGGAGAAATCACCGCGGCTCCAGGCGATTGCCGCACGCTCGATGCGGTTCAGGCGTCGGGTGACCCAGGCGGCAAGGAACAGTGACGAGGCCAGGCCAAACACGATCAGGAAGGCAAACACGGTCGCTGACTCGAAACTCGAATCAAACAACAGGTGCCGCCACGGCGGTGGCACACGCAACTCAACGAACAGCCAGCCGAGCCGCGTGCCGGCCGGATCATGCAATGCAACCAGGATGCGCTGGATCTTGTAGCCGGTGTCGCCGGTCACGGCCAGGCCGGTGTCGGCGCCGGGCTTGGCTGCCTCTTGCAACTCGGCCGCTGTCGGCAAATCGAGAGCCCAGCGGGAATTGGCTTCGGTGCGGGCGAGTACCGCCGAATCGTTTGCCAGGATGGCGGCAGCCAGTGGCACTTCACTGAGTTCAAGCAGGATGTAGGACTCATCCGGAGTGAGGCCGCCACGGGGTTGCTGCAGGTGCAGGATCCAGGCATCGAGCCACACTTTCAGAGTCTTTGAATTTGGTGTGCTGTCACTGAGCAAGTCCGTCCATTGAGCGCCGAGCTCCGCGGCGCCGTGGTGGGTCGCGCGTTCGAGGCTGCCGCCCTCGATGCCATTGACGAAACGCTGAAACTCGTAGGTCAGGATCACCGACTCGACGACGATCAGCGTCGGCAGCGACAGCAGCAGGTAGAACAAGGCAAGTTTGGAAACGAGGCCGCGCAGGCGCGGGCGATGCAGGGGCATGGTTTTCAGGGAGGCGCGGGCGGACGCCAAGCATACCGGCAACGCGCCTGAGGTGAGGTGAGCTGGAACGACGCTCGCCACAAGTCGGCATTTGTGCAAACCGGTAGTCGTCTGACTTGCCGCATGGCGGACGAACCCGGGGGAAGCTACCCGATCAGTCACAGGGGCTTCGATTCGCATTTGCACCCGGTCGCCGACAGGGCCTCGTTGCGGTCGCGTCGGCCCGGGAATTCGAGACCTGCCATGGCCGGAATGGTCCGGCTGCATGATCAGCCATGCGGTTACAATCCGGGTATGCACAAGAACCCCCCGGCCGTGCTGGCGACACGTTCCGTCGAACAAAGCCGTTTCCTGCGTGTGGAGCAAATCGATCTCGAATTCTCGAATGGCGAGCGGCGCACGCATGAGCGCCTGCGCTCCTCGGGCTTCGGCGCCGTGATCATGGTGCCGATGCGCGACGACGATACCGTTCTGCTGGTGCGCGAATATGCGACCGGTATCGAAAGCTACGAGCTGGGCTTGCCCAAGGGCCGCCTCGATCGCGATGAAACAGCCGAGCAGGGTGCCAACCGGGAGCTCAAGGAGGAGATCGGCTATGGCGCGCGTGATCTGCATATCCTTGCCACCTTGTCGCTGTCGCCGACTTACATGAGTGCGATGACCCATGTTGTGCTCGCCCGCGATCTGTATCCCGAACGCCTGCAGGGCGACGAGCCCGAGGAGCTCGAAGTGGTGCCATGGAAGCTCAGTGAACTGCACACCTTGCTGCTGGAGCCTGAAGTCAGCGAAGGGCGTTCGATCGCGGCTTTGTTCATCGCCCGCGAGTATCTCGCGGGCCGCTTCCGGCCGGTCCGATGACGCTGGAGAGTCTGATACCCGAAGTCTGCGCGATTGCCCGACGTGCGGCCGCTGAGATCCTTGAAGTTTACGACGGTGAATTCGCCGTCGAGCAAAAGGATGACCGTTCACCGCTGACGGCAGCCGATCTGGCCGCACACCACTGCATCGTCGAGGGCTTGCGCAAGCTGACCCCCGAGCTGCCGATCCTGTCCGAGGAATCGGCGTCGATCGACTGGGAGCAACGTCGGCAGTGGTCACGATACTGGCTGGTCGATCCGCTCGACGGCACGCGTGAATTCGTCAAGCGAAATGGCGAGTTCACCGTGAACATTGCGTTGATCGAGGGTGATCGCAGCGTGCTTGGCGTTGTCCAGGTGCCGGTCACCGGTGCGATCGCCTGGGCATGGCAAGGCGGCGGGGCCTGGATGGCGGATGCCGATGGCGAGCCGCATCGATGCCGGACGCGCATGCGTGCCGATCCGCTGGTCGTTGCCGGAAGCCGCTCGCACGGCAATCCGCGTCTGGCCGGCATGATCGAGCGCATCGGCGCGCACGAGCTTGTCCCGCTTGGCTCCTCGCTCAAATTCTTGCGCATCGCTGCCGCCCAGGCCGATCTGTATATCCGTCTCGGGCCCACCTCGGAGTGGGATACCGCGGCGGCCCAGTGCGTGCTTGAGGAGGCCGGAGGCGCGGTCATCGATCTCGAGGGCCATCCGCTGCGTTACAACCGCAAGGAATCCCTGCTCAATCCCGAGTTCATTGCCTGTGGGGATCCCGGGCAGGATTGGACGCGCTTGCTCGTCAGTCATTGACTCGCGACGGCATTATCGGCCGCGCTAAACGCGCTTGTATATCCCACTCAATAGCCAGCCAGCGGCGTAGGCACGAATCGTGCAGAGAAGACGCGCTGGCTGCTGATCCTTTGGATTGGAAGCCAGTGCCCGGAGCACGGGGGTGCGGGCGACGGCTGACTATTGCGAAACGGTGCGGCTTGCGGGCGCGCATGCGAGTCGGAGATCGGGTTATGGATGGACGGCGCGGTCATGGGATCCGTTGACAGCCATATTCAACGGCGATTCCGGCGACATCGGGCCGCACGACGGACAGCACATCCAAAATCCTCAACGAGTGGCAACCGATGAACAAGATCCTCCTCGCCGATACCTCGCAAACGCGACGCCGCGCCCTCTCGGCCGTGCTCAGCCAGAGCGGATTCATGGTGACCGCGGTAGCGACCCTGGCCGAGGCTTTCGAGACGCTGCAGCGTTCGCAAATTGGGCATGACAACCTCGACGCGGTTGTCCTCGGCTGGCCCGAATATTCGGAGGGCCTGGTCGAGGATGTCTTCGGCCTGTTGCACGGCGAGCGCTTTGAGCATCTGGCCGTGCTGATCATGGCCGACTCGAGTAATGCCAATGCGGTCAACTGGCGCATGTCACGGCCGCGCACGGCTTTGACCCTGTGGTCGGAGTACCTCGAGGCGCCGAATGCGATTGGTCAATTGCTGCGGCCGAACGAGGACATCAAGCCGGTTCTCAGTTCCCATGACGAGCAGATCCGCATCCTGCTGGTCGATGATTCGGCGACCGTGCGCGCAGGCTATTCGCGGCTGCTGCACAAGCATGGCTACCACGTCGATGTTGCCGAGAGTGTCGGCGAAGGCTGGAAGAAGGTTTCGCAGCAAAGCTACGACATCGCGATCATCGATTACCTGATGCCCGAGCAGAACGGCACCGCGCTGATCACGATGATCCGCAACAATCCCGATACCCAGCACATCCTCACGGCGACGATCACCGGCACCTATTCGGATGCGGTGATCTCCGAATCGCTGGCCTGTGGCGCACTCGAATGCCTGTTCAAGAGCGAATCCCGTGAGCTGTTGCTCGCGCGCATCGCCTCGCTGGCCCGCACCATCAACGACCGCAAGGCAATCGACAACGAGCGCCGGCGACTGCAGAGCATTCTCTCTTCGGTCGGCGAAGGCGTGTATGGCGTCGACGCCGAGGGCATCATCCAGTTCATCAATCCGGCCGCGCTCGACCTGCTCGGATATTCGGAAGGCGGCGAGCTGATCGGCCACTCGGCCTTCGAAGCGTTCCACTACGCCGATGAAAACGGCATGCCGATGCAGCGCGCCGCCTCCCATCTGCAACAGTGCTACGTCAACGGCAGCGAGATGTCATCGTTGCAGACACGCTTCTGGACTTCGGCCAAGCGCGGCATTCCAGTCGAATGCAATGTGCATCCGCTGCGCATGGATGCCGAGCAGAATGGTTCGGTGGTTGCGTTTCGCGATATTTCCGCGCGCCGCGTGCTCGAGGATGAGCTGCGCTGGCAGGCCGAGCATGACAGCCTGACCAAGCTCTTCAATCGCGGCTGGTTCGAGGCCCAGCTTGAGCAGGAGTGCAACCGCGTGCGTCGCACCGGCCAAGCCGCGATGCTGCTGTTCATCGACCTCGATCGCTTCAAGTACATCAACGACACCGCTGGCCATGTCGCCGGTGACCGCTTGCTGCTCGAAGTCAGTCAGCGCCTGAAATCACGCCTGCGCGGCAGCGACTATCTGGCCCGCATGGGTGGCGACGAGTTTGCCGTGCTGCTGACCAATGTCGGCTCGAGCGATCTGATGAGTCTGGCCGATGGTTTTCGCCGCGTACTCACGGCGACGCCGTTCACCTACGGCGGCAAGAGCTATCGCATCACCTTGTCGATTGGTTGCGCAAAGATCGACGAGGCCGACTACTCGCCGGGCGACGCGATGACGCATGCCGATATCGCCTGCCACATGGCCAAGCGCAGCGGGCGCAATCAGTGTCAGATGTATTCACCGGAAACCGGTCGTCTGGCCGCGCTCGATGTCGATCTCGGCTGGTCGGTGCGGCTTGAGGAGGCTCTGCGCACCAATCGATTCGTGCTCTGTTACCAGCCGATCGTGCCGCTCAAGGGCATGGAAAACGACACCATCAACAGCAAGAACAGCAAGGACATCTGGCTGCGCCAGCTCGAACGCAATCCTTACGAGGAAGCCCTGTTCGAAGTGCTGGTGCGACTCAAGGGCAGCCAGGGTGAATTGATCTCGCCAAACGCCTTCCTGCCGGCCGCCGAGCGCTTCGGTATGATGCAGGAGATTGATTTCTGGGTCATCGATCACGCCCTCATGGCGCTGCGCGAAACGCGCGACAGTCCGCGCCCGATCGCGTTGACGATCAACATTTCGGCGCAGACGCTCGAGAAGGCCGGCATCATCGATTACTTCACCGCGAAGATCGTCGAGCACGACGTCAATCCGGCCGCAATCGTGATCGAGATCATCGAGTCACATTCGATCAACGACATCCAGAATGCGCAGGCACAATTGACTGCGTTGCGTGCGCTCGGATGCCGTATCGCCGTCGATGATTTCGGCACCGGCTTCTCGACCTTTGCCTACCTCAAGCAAATCGAGGCCGATATTCTGAAGATCGACGGCTCGCTGATCCAGGGGCTGCCGGATGACGACCTCGATCGCACCATCATCGCCGCTTTGACCTCGATTGCCGAAACCGCCGGCAAGAAAACCATTGCCGAGTGTGTCGAGGATGTGGCCATGCTGCGTACCCTCTACGAATGCGGGGTCGACATGGCCCAAGGTTACGTCGTCGGCATGCCGCGTCTGCATTTGCCGAAATCCCTGCCGACCTTCGGCACGACCCTGTTTGAACCGCAGTCGCACGTTGTTGGCATTTAATCTGAGCTCGACTGGGTTTCGTGGTCGATGCGTATGCGCAACCGGCCATTCTCGACGTTGACGAGCAAGCCACGGTAGCGAACCAGGTAGCGGATTCCGACCAGCACGGCGGCGAACCCGGCGGCGACACCAATGCCGAGTGACCAGCGCGCGCCAAACGTGTCGGCCACCCAGCCGGCAATCGGCGCGCCGATCGGGGTGCCGCCGAGAGCCAGCGCCAGCAGGATCGCCAGCACGCGGCCACGCATGGCGGGCTCCGTCGATAGCTGGACGAGGCTGTTGGAGGTGGTCATGAAGGTCTGTGCCGACATGCCGACGACGACCAGGACCAGCCCGAACAGGACATGATTGGGCATTATCGCCGCCACCAGCATGCTGACGCCGAACGCGAGCGCACTGATCAGAAGCTGGGAAAGTCGCGGTTGCGCCCGGCGTGCAGAGAGCAATGCACCGGCCACCGATCCCACTGCCATCGTCGAGATCAGCACGCCGTATTGGCCCGAGCCGCCTTGGAACACCGTCACCGACATCATCGAGATGAAGATCGGAAAGTTGAGCCCGAACGTCGCGATCAGAAACAGCATGGACAGGATCGCGACGAGGTCGGGTCGGTTCCAAACATAACGGAATCCCTCGAGCAGGCTGCCGCGGAGGCGTACCGCGCGCGCATGGCGTTGCAGTTCGCCAATGCGCAGCAGATGCAGCGAGGCAATCACGGCGATAAAGGAAACCGCATTGAGGACAAACACCCAGCCCGAACCGATCAATGCGATGAGCAGGCCGGCAACCGCCGGACCAATCAGGCGCGCGCCATTGAACGACGTCGAATTGAGTGCCACCGCATTCGACAGCTCCGCCTCGGTCACCAGATCGGAAACGAAAGTTTGCCGAGCCGGCGCGTCGAAGGCGGTCACGCAACCGAGCAGGAAGGCGAACACGTTCACCTGCCACAACACGACATGCCCACTGATCGTCAGCAGGCCCAGGCCGAGCGCGAGCAGGCCCATGCAGGTCTGGGTGAAGATGAGTAATCGGCGCCGGTCAAAATGGTCGGCGACGAAGCCGGTCAGCGGCAGCAGCAGCAAGGGTGGCCCGAACTGCAGGGCCATGACGATGCCGACTGCGGTCGCATTCTTGTCGGTCAGTTCGGCGAGGACCAGCCAATCCTGCGCCGTGCGCTGCATCCAGGTGCCGACGTTGGAGACAAACGCACCGGCGGCCCAGAGCCGGAAGTTGTAGCCGCGCAGCGAGCGGAATGTGCCGGGCATGGTCTCTCGGGCAGGATGGGGTTCGGGCCATTGGCAGAGTGCCACCGATTCACGCACTACAATTGGCCTTGGCGTGGCGAACGATGCCCAAGGAAACCCGATGCGGAAAATTGACGACCTGCTCGCCATCATGGCGCGCCTGAGGGATCCCGACAACGGTTGCCCGTGGGATGTGGAGCAGAGTTTCGAGACGATCGTGCCGTACACGATCGAGGAGGCCTACGAAGTGGCTGATGCGGTCGATCGGCGCAACTATGCGGATCTCTGCGACGAACTCGGTGACTTGCTCCTGCAAGTCGTATTCCATGCGCGCATGGCGGAAGAAGCGGGGCATTTCCGCTTCGACGACGTCGTTGCGGCGATCTGCAACAAGATGGTCACGCGGCATCCGCATGTGTTTGCGCAGGCGAAGGCGGATACGGCTGATGAGGTGCTGAGCAACTGGGATGCCATCAAGCGTCGTGAGCGCGAAGCGGCTGGCGAGGAGGATCGCAGTGCGCTGGCTGGCATCGCGCGCGGCTTGCCGGAATGGCAGCGGGCGACCAAGTTGCAGAAGCGTGCGGCCAAGGTCGGCTTCGACTGGCCTGACGTGGACCCGGTCTTCGACAAGCTGCATGAGGAGATCGATGAGGTTCGCGCCGAGTTTGTCGCCGGTGCCGATCCGGCCCGGCTGACCGACGAGATCGGCGACGTGTTGTTCGTCTGCACCAATCTGGCCCGGCACGCGCACGTAGAGGTATCGACCGCACTGCGTCAGGCCAACGCC
>JBDTCQ010000279.1:0-12918 GCA_039923515.1 Dokdonella sp. | reverse complement strand
GCCCGCACTCGGCGACGATTCCGGTATTTGCGTCGATGCACTCGATGGAGCGCCCGGCCTGCTTTCCGCACGCTATGCCGGCGAGCATGGCAACAGTGCAGCGAATATCGCCAAACTGCTCGATGCTCTGAAGGAGGTTCCCGAAGCGGCGCGCAGCGCGCATTTCTTATGCGTCATCGTCCTGCTGCGCCATGCCGAAGATCCCGCACCGCTGATCGCCGAAGGCCGCTGGCACGGGCGCATCCTCGAAGCATCGCGCGGTCATGGCGGCTTCGGCTACGACCCGATTTTCTTCGACCCTTCGCGCAACGCCAGCGCCGCCGAACTCGAATCCGCCGTGAAGAATCGCATCAGCCATCGCGGCCAGGCGCTGGCGCGATTGCGCGAAATGATGGCCTCCGTCTGGTCCTGAAGATATTCGACTATGCAGTTCCATTCGATCAAGTCGCTGACTGATACCCTGCGCCAATGCCTCTGATTGCTCCGCCACTCGCCCTTTACATTCACATCCCCTGGTGCGTGAAGAAGTGCCCGTACTGCGACTTCAATTCGCATGCGCAAGTGGGCGGGATTCCGCAGGAGGCGTATGTCGCGGCCCTGCTGGCCGATCTTGATCGTGATCTTGCGGATTTCGGTGATGCACTGACGGGACGACCCCTGCTCAGTGTCTTCTTTGGTGGCGGCACGCCGAGCCTGTTTTCACCGGATTCGATTGCTCGAATCCTTGACGGCGTTGGTCATCGACTGGATTTCGATCGACGGATCGAAATTACCCTGGAAACCAATCCGGGCACTGTCGAGCACGGCCGTTTCGACGGCTATCTCACGGCAGGCGTCAATCGCATCAGTTTTGGCGTGCAGAGTTTCGATGACGACAAGTTGCGCCAGCTCGGTCGCATCCATTCAGCCAGTGATGCAGCGCGCGTGGTCGGTGAGGCACGCGATGCGGGCTTCAACAATTTCAATATCGACTTGATGTACGCCCTGCCCGGCCAGGATCTCAACGGCGCGGCACGCGATATCGAGCAGGCGATTGCGCTGGCACCGACGCATATCTCGCACTACCAGCTCACGATTGAACCGAATACGGCGTTTGCCTCGCGACCGCCGGTCCTTCCAGACAGTGATGCGGCGTGGGATATGCAGGAGCATTGCCAGCAACTTCTGGCCGCAGCGGGTTACCCGCAGTATGAGATTTCGGCTTATTCGAAAGCCGGCAGGCGCTCGCTGCACAACCTCAATTACTGGCAGTTCGGAGACTACCTCGGCATTGGCGCGGGCGCGCACGGCAAAGTCACGGATGTCTCGCGCGGCACCATCAAGCGTCGCGCCAAGCAGCGCACGCCACGCGCGTACCTCGAGAACGCGGGCCAGCCACGCGGTATGGCCAGCGACGAGACTCTGGCGACGATCGATCTGCCGTTCGAGTACATGATGAATGCGCTGCGCCTGGTCCATGGCGTACCGATGGCTGAATTTGCCCAGCGCACCGGTCTTGGCATTGACGTGATTGCCCCCATCCTTGATAGCGCCCGATCAAACGGATGGATTGGTGACGAAACCGACATCCTGCGCACCACTGAAACCGGCCAACGCTTCCTCAATGATGTGATTGCCTTGTTTCTTCCCTCAGCCACTGACGAATCCAGAACCCAACATGCTTGACGCAATCACCCTGCACTGCCCGTATTGCGGCGAGAGCTTCGAGAGCTCGGTAGACACTTCAGCGGGTTCGCAAGCCTATGTCGAGGATTGTGCAATCTGCTGTCGACCGATTGAGGTGCGCATCCGCGTCGGCGATGACGGCGAATTGCTCGATGTACACACGACGACGGATCGTGAATGACATAACCGATGTGGGCAGTGGGGTTATCGTGCACGCGATGCAATGCATGGAGTTTGATTGATGAAGTTTTCCGGCACTGATCGCTACGTCGCCACCGACGAGCTCAAGCTGGCCGTCAACGCGGCCATCACGCTTGAGCGCCCCTTGCTGATCAAGGGTGAACCCGGCACCGGCAAGACCCTGCTTGCCGAGGAAGTTGCGCGCGCGATCGACGCGCCGCTGTTCACCTGGCATGTGAAGTCGACCACCAAGGCCCAGCAAGGCCTCTACGAATACGATGCGGTAAGTCGCCTGCGTGATTCGCAGCTCGGCGATCCGCGCGTGCAGGATGTCGGCCACTACATCAAGCGCGGCAAGATGTGGGAGGCCTTCGATTCCGAGCAACGCGCGGTGTTGCTGATCGACGAGATCGACAAGGCCGATATCGAGTTTCCGAACGACCTGCTGCTCGAACTCGACCGCATGGAATTCCATGTCTACGAGACCGGCGAGACCGTTCGTGCGCGCCAGCGCCCGATCATCGTCATCACCTCGAACAACGAGAAGGAGTTGCCGGATGCCTTCTTGCGTCGCTGTTTCTTCCACTACATCGCGTTTCCGGATCGAGCTACGCTCGAAAGCATCGTCGCCGTGCATTTTCCAAAGATCGCCGAGGATCTGGTTTCACGCGCACTCGAAATGTTTTTCGAACTTCGCGAAATTCCGGGCCTGAAGAAGAAACCCTCAACCTCCGAGTTGATCGACTGGCTCAAGCTGCTGCTGGCCGACCAGATTCCGCTGTCGGCGCTGCGCGAGCGCGATGCCGCCAAGGCCATACCGCCGCTGTACGGCGCCTTGATCAAGAACGAACAGGACGTCCAGTTGCTTGAACGCCTGGCCTTCATGCACCGGCGCCAAAGCCGCAGCTGATCGATCATGCTGATCGGATTCTTCGAAGCCCTGCGATCAGCCCGCGTGCCGGTGAGCCTGCGCGAATGGCTTGATTTCATGGCTGCGCTCGACGCCGATTTCGCCTTTGCCGATCACGAAGCGCTGCACACACTGGCACGCACCATCCTGGTCAAGGATGAGCGCCACTACGATCGATTTGATCGCGTCTTTGGCCAGTACCTGGCTGGCGTCGAATCAATCGGGCCGGAACAGCTTGCCGCCATCCCCGACGACTGGTTGCGCATGAGCATGCAGCGCATGCTGACCGACGAGGAGAAAGCGCAGATCGAATCCCTCGGTGGTCTTGAAAAACTCATGGAGGAGTTCCGCAAGCGGCTTGAGGAGCAGAAGGAGCGCCACTCTGGCGGCAACCGTTGGATTGGCACGGGTGGTACGAGCCCGTTCGGAGCCGGCGGCTTCCATCCGGGTGGTATCCGTGTCGGCGCGCAAGGTGGCGGGCGCATGGCGGCCAAGGTCTGGGATCAGCGCATCTACCGCAATCTCGATGCCGATGCCGAACTCGGCCCACGCAATCTCAAGATTGCGCTGCGCCGGCTGCGCCGTTTCGCCCGCGAAGGCGCGACCGAGGAGCTGGATCTCGATGGCACGATCGCGGCCACCGCGCGCGAAGGCGGCATGCTGGATATTCGCCTGCGCCCGGAGCGCCACAATGCAGTCAAGGTTCTATTGTTCCTCGACGTCGGCGGCTCGATGGACGAACACGTTTACGCCTGCGAGTCACTGTTTGGCGCAGCCAAATCTGAATTCAAGCGACTGGAACATTTTTATTTTCACAATTTCCTCTACGACCATGTCTGGCGTGACAATCTGCGCCGTGGCAATGAAGCGACACCCACCAGCGAAGTGCTGCGCCGCTACAACTCCGATCACAAGGTCGTCTTCGTCGGCGATGCAGCGATGGGCCCGTACGAAATAACCCATGCCGGCGGCAGCGTCGAATACTGGAACGAAGAACCCGGCTCGGTCTGGTTTCAGCGTCTCAAAGAGCGCTTCCGCAAGGTGGTCTGGATCAACCCGACGCCGATCGAGCGTTGGCACTACACGCCATCGACGGATCTTGTGCGTGAGCTGGTTGAGAACCGGATGTATCCGCTGACTCCGCACGGACTCGCAGACGCGATGCGCTTTTTGGCGCGCTGAAAGCGGGGAATGGGGAATGGAGAATCGGGAATGGAAAGAAAGCTCCGAGCATGCCTGGCGCGCTTCTACCCATTCCCGATTCTCCATTCCCGGCCATTCAGGTACACTGCGCGCCGCCAAAGGTGCCTGATCGTTTGATCGGGTGAAACGGGAAGCCGGTACGCGATTCGTCGCAACTCCGGCGCTGCCCCCGCAACGGTAGGCAAGCCAAATCTGATCGATGACCACTGTGCTCTGCACGGGAAGGTGATCAGGCCGATGCATCCGCATCGCTTGCAAGCCCGGAGACCGGCCTTTGGCTGACGTCGATTGACGTCAATCGTTCCAGGCGTTGCGGCGGGCAACGGACGGGCATTCATGGCCCCGTCCATGCGCGCTTGTTGATCCGTCGTCGCACCTGGTTTTCGCGGGTGAGCGTTCGGAGATTCCCATCATGTGTCGTTATTCCCTGTTGTCCCTCAGTATTCTTGCCGCGTGCAGCGGTTCCGTCTTCGCCGATGAAGCGAGCCTGCAACCCGAAATCGTTGTCACGGCGACACGCTTCGCGCAGACCGTTGACGATACCCTGGCCGATGTCAGCGTGATTTCTCGCGACCAGATCGAAGCCAGCGCCACGCGCGACATCAGCGACTTGCTGCGTTTGCAAGCCGGCATCGACTTTGCCCGCACCGGCGGGCCCGGCGGGCAGACTTCGATCTTCCTGCGTGGCACCAACAACAATCATGTGCTTGTGCTGATTGACGGCGTGCGCGTCTCGGCCCTTGGTACCGGCGCCTTCACTTGGGAAACCCTTCCGCTCGCCAACGTCGAGCGCATCGAAATCGTGCGTGGACCGCGAGCGAGTTACTGGGGTTCGGATGCGATTGGTGGCGTGATCCAGATCTTCACGCGCAAGCTGGACAGACCCCGGGTTGCGCTGGGCTACGGCAGCTATGGCGATGCCAAGGCCGATGTCGGCATCGGGCATCGCGGCGAACGTGGCGGCTACAGCATCCAGATCGGCGCGCGCGATGAAGACGGCTTCCCGAGCCAGAATGAAAACGGTTATGGCTACGAGGACAAGGATCACGGCCTGCGCAATCGGCATCTCTCGGCCCGCGCCGATCACCGCCTGGGCGAGCAGACCCTCGATGGCGTTTACATGCGCAGCCAAGGCACTGCTGAATTTTCCGGTGGCTATTCCGACTTCACCGAGCAGGCCCTCAACCTGTCGCTGAGCGGCGCAATCACCCCCGCGTGGCAACATCGCTTGAGCGCTGGACGCAGCAGCGAGGACTACGCAACCCCTGCCTATTATTCCGCCTACGAATCACGTCGCACCTCGCTTGGCTGGCAAAATGAAATCACGCTTTCGCAGCAGCACCGCGTGATCCTCGGTATCGACGCGATGCGTGAGCACGGCGAGAACCGCGACACTTACCGTGAAAGTCGCAACAACACGGGCCTGTATGCCGGCTGGCAGGTCAACGCAAAACCTTTCGACAGCGAAGTATCCCTGCGCACGGACGACAACAGTATCTTTGGCAAGCACACGACAGGTTCGGTCGCTGCCGGTTGGCACTTCAATGACGCAATGCGTGCCTATGCGAGCTATGGCCAGGGGTTTCGCGGGCCGACGCTCAATGAGCAGTATTCGCCCGGATTCGGCGGGCTCTATGCGGGCAACCCCGAGCTGAAACCCGAAAAGTCGGCCAGCCGCGAAATCGGTTTCGAGTTCACGCCCGGACAGGGCCAGCACCTCAAGGCCAATTTCTATTCGACCCGGGTCAGCAACTTGATCAGTTTCAGCGGCGTCGGTTTTCAGGCCGAGAATGTCGCCCGTGCCCGCATCAAGGGCGCTGAATTGGGCTATGACAAAACCTTCGGAGCGTGGTTGTTTGATGCGGCGTTCACATGGCAGGATCCGCGCAACGAAAACACGGATACCCAATTGCTGCGCCGCCCGAAACAGAAGATCACGGCTACGCTCGAGCGCTCGTTTGGCGAATCGATCCGTGCCGGTGCCGAGCTGATCCGCGCGGGCAAACGCGCTGATGTCGGTGGCATCGAACTGCCCGGCTATACCCTCGTCAACCTGCGGGCCAGCTGGGCTCTGACTCCCCAATGGAAACTGCAAGGCCGGCTCGAGAACCTCACCGACCGGGACTACGAACTGGCCTACGGCTACAATACGCCGGGCCGCTCGGGCTTCCTCGAGGTGGTCTGGTCGGCCCCGTAGGCCGCGTCCCGCCTCACTGACATCTGTTGTGCATCCCGCCAACATGCAAGAATGCAGGCGGGATGGGGGCGAGGTGAAGCGTGAAACAACCAGCAAACGGATCCGCCGAGAAGACGGAAGGCACGGGACGCTTCACGCGCCTGGCCGAGCGCACCCTGCCGCGGCGGGTGCGCTTTCTTCTGGAGGGATTGCAGGAACGCACGGCTTATTTCGAGGCGGCGCTAGGACAGCTTTTCGACGAAGTCGAGCAACGCTTGTTCAAGCAGGCCGATTGCGCGCGCAGCAACGATCAGCAGCGGCGCCTGATGGAGGCGATCCGCGAGATCAAGCGTGGCAAGGCTGATATCGTGCCGCGCTTCCTGATCCATCTTGAGTCGAGCCTGGCCCAGATCGACCAGGTCGAAGTCGCGACGGCGGTGCCATCTGCACGTCGCGATCGCTTGCCGACCAAACTCGAACTGGTCGACTCACGCGATCTCGAAATCTCGCTGGCCACCCAGGACATCGCGAACAAGGCGGAAATCCGGCATACCTCAGCGCTGTTTCTGCTCGGCCATCGACTCGGCGTCATTGCCGGTCGGCCGGCCTTTGATTCCGACGATATGCCGCTGGGACCGCTGGCGCTGACCAAAGCCCTGCAACATGCGATGAGTGATGTGGATCTGGATCAGCAGGATCGAATCCAGGTTTTCCATGACTTTGACGGTATTGTCATGGCATCGATCAACCAGTTTTACGAAACCTGCAACCGCTATCTCAGCGATCAGGGCGTACTGCCGAATCTGCAGTTCCAGACCCAGCGCGCCGGTCCGCAAAAAAGTGCGGGTGGCACAGATGCGGACGCGGGTTCCGCCGATGCCAAGGCGGAAGAAAAGGCCGCTGAAGCACCCGCCGGTTCGGCGCGACAGCCGGCTAGTGCGCCTGCCCCGGGCTACAGCGCACCAATGAGTCGGGGCGCGGTTGGCCATGTGCCATCGGCTGGCACGGCGCAAGCGCCGAGCGCACCGATGCCCTACGGCGGTTCGGGCCCGGCGCCTGGCCAGGGCCAAGCAGGCTCGCCGCGTCCCCCTTCGGCAACGGGTTCCAGCTACAAAGCCGGATCAACCGCTGCGCGTGAAAGCATGACTGACCCCGAACTGTTCACCTCGCTGCGGGACTTGCTTGCCGACCGCCGGCGCAGTCTCGGCACGCCGCGGACGCCTGCCCCCGCTCATGGCGTGGTCAGCCGCGATGATCTGCAGGACGTGCTCGGCAAACTGCAGACCGGGCCGATCCAGAATTTCCAGCAGGATGGCAAGACGGTCTCGCGCAGCGTCACCCACCTGAAGCAGGATCTGCTCCAGCAACTGCGCGCCAATAGCCCCGATGGCAAGGCTCCGGCGCTGGCCGAGGAGGATTCCGACACGATCGATCTGGTCGGCATGCTGTTCGACTACATTGGCTCAAACCTCGCCTCGCACCAGTCCAGCCGCGATCTGATTGCCAAATTGCAGGTTCCCGTCCTGCGCAGCGCGATCAGCGACAAGCACTTCTTTACCCAGCGCAACCATCCCGCGCGGCAGTTGCTCAACAATGTCGCCGAGGCGAGTGCGCTGTGGATGGGTGACGACGAAACCGACAACGGCCTCGTCGACACGATGACCTCGATGGTTGATCGGGTCACCAACGAGTTCAACGGCGATCTCGGGCTGATGGAATCGCTGCTGGATGACCTCGGTCGCTACATGTCTCAGGTGACCCGGCGTGCAGAAATCACCGAGCGCCGGCACATCGATGCGGCCAAGGGACGTGAGCGACTGGATCTGTCACGCGAGCAGGCGAATGCCGCCATCGCGAGGCTGCTCAAGCGGGGCAAGCCGGCACCCATGGTGCGCGCGGTGCTTGAACAGGCCTGGACCGATGTCCTCGCCCTGACCTTGCTGCGCCAAGGCGAAGACAGCCAGGCGTATCGGCGCTGCCTCGCCGTTGCCGACCAACTCATGCAGATCGGCTCCGGTGCCGACGTCGCGAAGGTCGACGTAAAGGTGCGCGAGGAAGTGCGCAGCGGCCTGCAGCAGGTCGGCTTGCACGAGGACGAAATAGAAGGCGTCGTCTCCAAGCTTTTCGACCCGGCTTCGATCGAGAAGAAAACCAGTAGCACCGAGCTCGCGCATACGCTGAAAAGCAAGGCGCGTCTCGGTGGCGACGCGACGACGACAGGCAAATCCGCCAGCGACAAGGCGGAACCGCTCAAACCGTCCAGTTTGTCTGCCGCCGAGAAGGAAATGGTTCAACGCATTCGCACCCTGCCATTTGGAACCTGGTTCGACTTTGTCACCAACCAGCAAGGCAGCACCGTGCGGCGCAAATTGGCTTGGTTCTCCACTGTGACCGGGCGCTGCCTGTTCACCAATCAGCGCGGCGCACGATCGGAAGAACGATCCATCGAGCAACTTGCCAAGGATCTGGTTTCCGGCCAGGTTCGCCTGCACAAGGACGAGCCTGACAGTCTCATCGATCGTGCCTGGAAGGCGATCAGGGGCACCCTTCAACAAATTTCGGGTCGCAGTGCCCAGCCAGCATCCATCTGAGGGCCTTTTCGATGAACGAATATCGCCGCTCGCCGCGCAAGGCCGCCTACGTGACGATTCCGGTCACCAACAAGATGACCGGCGACGTCATGGGCCGGATCGGCAATCTCTCGTCCGACGGCATGCTCATGGTTTGCGAGGAGACCATTGCCGATGGCACGCTGTTCCAACTGGGGTTTGAGCTGACCAATGGCCAGGGACGTCCACAGGTCATCGATGTTGGCGCCCAGGAGATGTGGGCGGAAGCCGCCAACGTTCCTGGTCAATTCTGGGCCGGCTTCCATTTCATCGATATTTCGGAGAAAGACCTCGAAGCCATTGAATCCTGGCTCGGCGACATCAGCGACTGAGCCATCTGCGGGATCTCAGGCGTTGTGCACCGGTGCATAGGCGCGCATGAACATGTCGACCGTCGCTTCGAGATGCGCATCGACATTCGACTGATCGAGTGACACATCGGCGCAGCCGCAAAGCTGGCGCGCATGCAGATCACCCTTGAGCAGGCAGAAGAACTGCTCCGAGGCACGCTTCACATCCGCTATCGCAAGCTGGCCTGCGGAAACTTCACGCTCCAGGAAGTCGGAAAACACGCCCTGCAAGGTCTGCGGGCCGGCCTCCCAGAATTTCTGCGCCAGTTTCGCCGAACCGCCGGCACCCGTGGTCAACAAGCGATGCAGGGAGATGGATGCCTCGCTGGTGACCAGCGAGAAGAACGCCTGCGCAATCGCGATCAATTGATCACGCAGT
Source organism: Dokdonella sp. (assembly GCA_039923515.1). Classification (GTDB taxonomy): domain Bacteria; phylum Pseudomonadota; class Gammaproteobacteria; order Xanthomonadales; family Rhodanobacteraceae; genus Dokdonella. Next base: position 3,446 of record JBDTCQ010000279.1, on the reverse strand, counting down.
GAGCCGCCGGCATCGACATCGAACAGCTCGGTCGGCATCTGCTCGGCGCACTTCTCACGCACGGCCTCGGTAAACAGGCATTCCTTGTCGGTGAAATGGCTGTAAACGGTGAGCTTGGATACCCCGGCCTGGGTCGCGATGGCATCCATGCTGGTTCCATCAAAGCCGTGCTCGAGAAACAGCAGCTTTGCGGCATCCAGGATGGCGGCTCGTTTTTCGAGGTCCTTGGGTCGCCCGGGACCGCAGGGTTTGGCGTGCATTGCATTCATCGAAGAAATTACTGGACTCATCAGTTTCGTATCATTACTATACCACGCAGTACACCAACTGTCGCCTCAGGCGGGATTCTATCGATGCTGTCGTTATCTGTCCGCCTGTCGATTGCAAGCGCGTTGCTGCTGGCTGCGTTCGCCCTGAGCGGCTGCCATGCACCCGCCCCGGTCGAAGAACCACCGCGCGTCGCCCGTGTCGCCCAGGTCGAACCGGCGCACACCCAAGACCTTGAGGTCTATCCGGGCGAGGTTCATGCCCGCTTCGAGAGTGCGCTGGGTTTTCGGGTATCCGGCAAGATCAACACGCGCCACGTCGACGTCGGCAACCAGGTCCGCAACGGACAGGTCCTGGCCGAGCTTGATCCGCGCGACCTCGAACTGGCCCGGTCAAGCGCAAATGCCACCCTCGCCTCGGCACAGGCGGCTCTGAAATTGGCCGCCTCCGAATACGAACGCTACACGACCCTGCGCCAGCGCAATTTCGTCAGCCAGTTTGACCTTGAAGCCAAAACCAATGCCCTGGCTGCCGCCCGTGCCCATGTGGCCGAAGCGCAGGCCGCCCTTGATGCGTCGCGCAACCAGGCCGGCTATGCGGAACTGCGCGCGGATGCCGATGGCGTGATCACCGCGATCTCGGGCGAAGCGGGCCAGATCGTCGGCACCGGTCAGACCGTCATCACCCTCGCCCACGATGGCGCCAGCGAAGTCGAGATCAGCGTGCCCGAGCAATCGATCGGCCGACTCAAGGTCGGCACTTCAGCACAAATTGAATTATGGACTGAAGCTGGCAAGCAGCATGCCGGACGCATTCGCGAAATCGCGCCGAGCGCCGATCCGACCACGCGCAGCTACCGCGTACGCGTTTCGTTCGACGATGAATCCACCAAGCTTTTGCTCGGTCAGACCGCGCGCGTGTACTTCGCATCCAACGGAGACGCCCGGCGCTTCCTGATCCCGCTCAGCGCAATTTATGAAAAAGATGGCAAGGCAGCCATCTGGCAAGTGGATGCAAAAACGCGAAAAGTCCAGCTGATACCGGTCGAGATCGTGCGCTACACCGAATCGGGCGCGCTGATCAGCGATGGCTTGGCCGTCGGCGACTGGATCGTCACGGCCGGCGTGCACCGCCTGCGCGAAGGCGAGACGATCAATCCGATCGATGCGCTCAACCGGCAGGTTTCGTTCTGACTTCAAACCCCCTTCCTGTGCCGCTGGAGATCCTCCCTCTCCCCGCCGGCGGCACATCGAAGGGGACTTCATCCGAACGCTCCCGGCCGTACCGGCACCACGGGGCGGTGGCCCATGAAAGCACTTCGTCGAGATCCTGATTGATGGCTTCATTCAATCTATCGTCCTGGGCACTGCGCAATCAGGCGCTTGTCCTGTATTCGATCATCCTGCTCGGGGTGATGGGCGTCATGTCGTACCGCAGCCTCGGTCAGGCTGAGGATCCACCGTTCACGTTCAAGGTCATGGTCGTGCAGACGCAGTGGCCGGGTGCGACTGCGCTGGAGATTTCGGAAAAAATCACCGAGGCGATCGAGAAGAAGCTCCAGGAGATTCCCGAACTCGACTATCTGCGCAGCTACTCGCGCCCCGGCGAGTCGCAAGTGTTCTTCGTGGTCAAGGATTCGATTGATCCGGCCCGCGTGCCCGATGTCTGGTACCAGGTGCGCAAGAAGGTCGGCGACATTCGCTACGCCTTGCCGGCCGACATCATCGGTCCGTTCTTCAACGATGAGTTCGGCGACACCTTCGGCAACATCTACGCCTTGACCGGCGAAGGCTTCGACGATGCGGACCTGCGCGATTACGCCGAACGCATCAAGCTGGAACTGCTGCGCGTGCCGAACGTAGCCAAGATCGAACTGATCGGCCGCCAGGATCCGAAGATCCATATCGAGATCGCGAATGCCAAGCTGGCCACGCTGGGAGTCAGCTTCGCGGAGCTGCAGCGCACCCTGGCCAGCCAGAACGCGATCGTTCCGGGCGGCAGCTTCGAGACATCGAGTGATCGCATCTACCTGCGCACAAGCGGTGCGCTGGATTCAGTCGAGGCGATCCGCGACCTCAGCATCCGTGGCAGCAATGGCCGCCTGTTCCGCCTCGGTGACATCGCCGAGGTCAAGCGCGGATTCATCGATCCGCCGCAGCCGCGCATGCGCTTCAAGGGCGAGCAGGCCATCGGCATTGCGGTTTCGATGCGCGCCGGCGGCGACATCATCGCGCTCGGCCATGATCTCGAAGCCGCCACCGCGCGTATCGGCAAAAGCCTGCCGGTCGGGCTCGATCTGCACAAGGTGGCTGATCAACCAGCGGCGGTCCGGCGCTCGGTGGGCGAATTCGTGCGCACGCTCGCCGAAGCTGTCCTGATCGTGCTGCTGGTCAGCTTCTTCTCGCTGGGGCTGCGCAGCGGGTTTGTCGTCGCCGTTTCGATTCCGCTGGTGTTGGCGATGACGTTCGCCGCGATGCACTATTTCGGCATCGGCCTGCACAAGATCTCGCTTGGCGCCCTCGTGCTCGGCCTCGGCCTGCTTGTCGATGACGCGATAATTGCGGTGGAGATGATGGCCATCAAGATGGAGCAAGGCATGGACCGCACGCGTGCGGCCGCCTTCGCCTATACCTCGACCGCTTTCCCGATGCTGACCGGCACGCTCGTCACCGCGGCTGGCTTCTTGCCAATCGCCACAGCACGTTCCGGCACGGGCGAGTACACGCGGGCGATCTTCGAGGTGGTCACGATTGCCTTGCTGCTGTCGTGGATTGCAGCGGTCGTGTTCATACCCTACCTCGGCTACAAGCTCCTGCCCGATCCCCACGCCGTTGCCAACCCGCGGCCACGCAGCGCGCTCGCACGCCGCATCCACGGCCTGCGCCAACGCTTGCCAACGTGGTTTGGCGGCATCGGCGATGAGCCCAGCCACGCCCGACATGATCCTTACGCCAGCGTGTTCTATCAGCGCTTTCGCGGCCTCGTTGATACCTGCGTCGAACATCGCTTCATCGTCATCGGTGCAACCGCGCTGCTTTTCGCGCTGGCCGTATTCGGCTTCCGTTTCGTGCAGCAGCAGTTCTTCCCGGAATCGACACGTCCCGAGTTGCTGGTCGACCTCAAGCTCAGCGAGGGTGCCTCGCTGCTGGCGACCGAAACCCAGGTCAAGAAGCTCGAGG
>JBDTCQ010000278.1:0-3580 GCA_039923515.1 Dokdonella sp. | reverse complement strand
GGTCCCGGTTGCAGGATGATGGGTGATTTGATCTCGTACAGGTGTCCGTTGAGTACGGCCGGAATGGCTTGCCAGCCCGGTCGCGCGGCCACCGATTGCGGGCGGAATTTCTTGCCGCACCACGAGCCAAGGATCACATCCGGTTGGCGCCGCACGATCTCGCTGGAATCAGCAATGATGCGATCGCGGGCGAGTGATTTTTCTGCCAATTCCGGAAACACGTCATCACCGCCGGCAATGCGAATCAATTCGGCAACCCAGCGGATACCGCTGATTGGCGGCTCGTCCCACTCCTCGAAGTAGACGCGCGGCCGGCTTGGCAATGCGGCAGCCGCCTGGCGCACGGCGGCAATATGCGCTTCAGCTTCGGCCGCATAGCGTTCGGCCTTGGCGGCCGCGCCGACCATCGCACCCAGCCGGCGAATATAGGCGAGGATGCCATCGACCGAACGATGATTGCTGATCCAGACTTCGACACCGGCACGGATCAAATCACGCGCGATATCGGCCTGGATATCGGAGAAGCCAATAACGAGATCAGGCTCAAGATCGAGAATGGCCGCGATCTTCGCGCTCGTAAAGGCCGAGACTTTCGGCTTCTCCTTGCGCGCCCGCGCTGGGCGCACGGTAAAACCGGAAATGCCAACGATTCGGTGTTCCTCGCCGAGCGCGTAGAGAACCTCGGTCGGCTCTTCAGTCAGGCAGACGATGCGCTGCGGGAACGAATCGGAATTCGCCATCACGGATAGAGCAGACGCCGGCTCCAGACCCCATCATGCAATTCATAGCGCTGGCGATCGTGCAGGCGGAACTGCGCGCCGTACCAGAACTCGAACAGGTCCGGGCGCAGCCGATAACCACCCCAATGCGGCGGGCGCGGCACATCGACGCCGGCAAAGCGCTGCTCGAACTCGGCAACACGCGTGTCGAAAACTTCTCTTCCGGGCAATTCCTGCGATTGCAACGAGGCCCAGGCGCCAATCTGGCTGAGGCGCGGGCGTGTGGCGAAATAGGCATCGGAACTGGCCGCATCGAGCTTCTCGACGTGACCTTCAACGCGCACCTGAATCTGATCGCGCAGGGTTTTCCAATGGAAGGCGACAGCCGCCTGCGCATGCGCGGCAAGCTGGACGGCCTTGCCCCCTGCATAGTTGGTGAAGAATTGCAGACCGTCGTCATCCAGTTGCTTGAGCAACACGATGCGCGAGGACACCCGGCCATTGGCGGCCACCGTGGCGAGATTCATCGCCGTCGGTTCCGGGTCACCCGCGGCCCTGGCTTCGGCGAGCAATCGACGCAGCGTTTCAATCGCCTCAAGGTAGAGCGATCGGGAGTCGTCAGGATCGGCTTTCATGCGCGGATGCTAACACGCGAACTGGCTTGCCCAGATCGCCGGATCAGGGTCGCGGCGACGCCACCTGCATCGCTCGCGCGAGCAGTTCGATGTTGATCGGCTTGGTCAGATACTGGTCGGCACCCGCATTCAAGGCGGCCTTGCGCGCCTCTTCAGTCGGTGTCGCCGACAAGGTGACGATATGGCCGCGATAGCCCTTGGCGCGCAGGCGGAACACTGCGGTATTGCCCGACAATCCCGGCAGCTCGACATCGACGAGGAGCACATCGGGCGGCTCGGCAAGCGCACGCTCAACCGCCACGCTGGCATCGCCGACAACGCTTACGCGGAAGCCGAGGCCGGTCAGCAAGGCATCGAGCAGATAGCTGATATCGGGATCATCGTCGACGACGAGAACGGTGCGGATATGGGATGGCTCGACCGCTGTTGGCGCAGTCGATCTTGCCTGCTCTTCAGCGACGACACGGGAGAGGCTCGGCAACACGATACGAAAGCACGACCCCGCGCCCAACGCCGACTCCAACGCGATGGTTCCATGCATTTGCGAGACCAGGCGCTTGACGATGCTGAGTCCGAGTCCGGCACCACTGCCGGCAGCCTGGCCAACCCGGTTGAAGGCGATGAAGATCTGCTCGTGCAGCTCTTCGGCGATGCCGATGCCCGTATCGCGCACCTCGATGGACAGTGCGTCGTCCTGCCAGCGCAGGGACGCCCTGACCCCTCCCTTGTTCGTGTAGCGCACGGCATTGGCAATCAGGTTGACCAGAATCTGACGCAAGCGCAGCTCGTCGAGCACCGGCAACTGTGCATCGATCTGCTCGAGTCCGATCTCGAAAGTCAGACCCTGATCCATCGCCATTGGCCGGAACATGCCTTCGAGGTCCTCGACCAGATAGGCCAGATTGACATGCACGGGAGCGAGCAGGTTTGAGCGCGTATCGGCACGTGCGTATTCGAGGAGATTTTCGGCAAGGGTGAACAGATAATTTGAATTGCGGCGCAAGGCGCGCAAGGCATGCCGTGTGGATTCGGAGTTGTCGGTCTCTTCTTCGAGAAGGTGCAGGTAGCCGAAGATCGAGGTCAGCGGCGTGCGGAAATCGTGGCTGAGGGTGGCTATCAGCGCGTTCTTGAGCGCATTCGCCTCCGCCAGCCGCGTGCGTTGACGCTCAAGTTCGGTGCGGATCTGGCGCAATTGCGCGATCGCCCGGGTCTTCTGCCCGCTGACCAGGGCCGCTTCGTTGCCGACCTGCTGCTGGGCCTGTTGCCGGTCATGCTCGCCCTGGGCATCGAGCAGCAGTACCTGGAAGCCTGGCCCATTGCCGCCAAGCAGATGTACGTGCGCACTGCGTCCATTCGGCAAGTGCACGAACGGAAGGTCGATGGTGGCATCGAGTGGCATGCCAATGAACAGGTCACTGAGCTGGTGGGCGGCGGCACCCGCGTTGTCAAGATCAAAGCCGAAGCGGGCCGCATCGCCATGCAGGTTGACCAATTGCCAGTTCTGATCGAATTCAAGCAGCAGCGGTTGTGCGCGGTCGAGCAGGAATTGGGCGACATGGCGCTCGATTCCGGCGGGGAAAGTCGGCATATCGATCTTTTCGCTCATCCGCCCAGCCTGTTTGCAAGTTCCAGAAATGCCTGTTCGACGCCATCCCCGGAGAGTGCGCTGGTCTCGATCACTGGCAGGGTTTGGCGCAATTCGACCAGGGTGCCTGGGGCGACTTCCCAGCGCTCGATCAAATCGAGTTTATTGACCAACAGCACGGCCTCGGCATCCGGCAACAGGCTGCGCGACTGCAGCAACAGATCGATCGCCGTGCGCAAGCTCGCCTCGCGAGTGCCGTCAGCGACCAGCAGCAAGCCACTGGCACCCCGCAAGTAGCTCATGTTGAGCGCATCGAGCACGCTACGGCCGGCGATATCCCAGACCACCAGCTTGACCGCGCCGAGCTCGCCACGATCAACCTCCTTGCTGTCCACCTTGACCCCGACCGTGGTCAGGTACTTGTCGGCAAACGTATTGCGCATGAAGCGCGCAACCAGGCTGGTCTTGCCGACGCCGAAATCGCCGAGCAAGCAAATCTTGCGTGCCTGAGCATTCATCGTTTTGCCTCCACGACTTGCACGCGCAGTTTCGCTCCGCGAATGTCCGCGGTTGGATCAGCGGCCGTGAACAACGTTGCCTGATCAAGCAGGTTTGTATCGGCACCTGCCGCGCGCAAGCGG
>JBDTCQ010000277.1:0-11090 GCA_039923515.1 Dokdonella sp. | reverse complement strand
CTTTCTGATCGATCAGGTGCGCGCTCTCGTCGACGGTCCCTTACACCTGATCCACCGCCTCGACCGCGCGACCAGTGGCGTGCTGTTGATTGGACGCAATGCCGAAGTGGCCGGCACGCTCGGCCGCCATTTCATGCAACGTGATGTCGAGAAGACCTATCTGGCCGTCTGCCGCGGCTGGCCTGAGGAGATCGGTGAAATCGACTATCCGCTACCTGGCGTGCGCGAAAACAGCGATCGCAAACCCGCGCTGAGCCGCTGGAAGCGTCTCGCCACCATCGAAGTGCCCATCGCGATCAACCGCTATCCGCAACAACGTTATGCCCTCGTCGAAATCTCACCCGAAACCGGCCGCTACCGCCAGATCCGCCGCCACTTCGCCCATTTGCGCCATCCGCTGATCGGCGACACGAGCCACGGCCGCACTGAGCACAACCGATTGTTCAAGCAGTACTACAGTACGCATCGGTTGTTGCTGCATGCCTGGCGACTGCAGTTCGATCATCCGGTCGAAGCACGGCGCATGAGCATCGAAGCACCACTCGATGTCGAGTTTGCGGGGTTGCTTGCGCGCTTCGAGTGGATCTTGCCGGATTGTTTCGACGCACCTGCAGGGCGCACGGGTGCCGACCAGTAGGAAGCGGCTCCAGCAGCGATGCTTCACGCTCGGCAACCCGACAGAGCATCGCGGCTGAAGCCGCTTCCTACAGACCTGGGCGGTCCCCAGCTAGAATGCCGGCATGCTTGAGATTGACGACCAACTGCAAATCCCCGACGACGAACTCATCGAGCGCTTCGTGCGCTCGTCGGGTCCGGGTGGACAGAACGTCAACAAGGTCGCCAGTGCGGTCGAGTTGCGCTTTGATGTGGCGAACTCGCCATCCTTGCCGGATGCCTTGCGTGAGCGCCTGCTCGCTCGGCGTGATCGTCGCCTGACCGCCGAAGGGGTGCTGGTCATCCAGGCCAGTCGTTTCCGCGACCAGACGAAGAATCGCGAGGATGCGCGCGTGCGCCTGGCCGATGTGATCCGCGCGGCGCAGTTTGTGCCGAAGAAGCGGTTGGCGACGCGGCCGACAAAAGCCTCGAAGGAGCGGCGCATCACCGGCAAGAAGAAGCGTGCGACGATCAAGTCCGGGCGCGGAACGCAGAACTGGAGCGGTGATTGAAGCCCTCTGCCTTGTCCGGGCGGCTGTTGCCCTCGGTACCGCAATTCAAATCCAACCCTGGTCGACGTCTGCTTGGTGCGTTCATCGACTTGTGTGGATGGAAGCTGGTCGGTGAATTTCCCGACGTGCCGCGTGCCGTGCTGATCGCCGCGCCGCATTCGTCCTGGTGGGATGGTGTCTGGGGCCTCTCGATCAAGACCGCCATCGGTATCGACGTTTCTTTCATGGGCAAGCGTGGTCTTTTCGTTGGGCCGTTGGGTTGGTTGTTGCGCCGGCTCGGTGGCATCCCGGTCGAGCGCGGCGCAACCCATGGCGTGGTCGAGCAGATGAGTGAACGTCTGCGCCAGGCAGACTCCCTGTGGATCGGACTCTCGCCGGAAGGCACACGCAAACGCGTAGACAAGTGGAGAACCGGCTTCTGGCACATTGCACGCGCGGCGGATGTGCCGATCGTGCTGGTCTATTTCCACTATCCCGAACGTACGATCGGGGTCGGCCCGCTGTTCTTCACCACGGCCGATGTCGACGCAGACATGCAGCGTTTGCGCGAGTTTTATGCGCCGTGGCGGGGAAAGAATCGCGGTATCGATTAATGACGCCGAACTCGGCGTTCAGCCGTGCGGCCACGCAGCGTCCGACTCGCCGTTACCCCGCACAGGGGCTAGGATCTTGATCACACCCTGCGTCTTTCATTGACGAATTTGTAGAAGAACCCAGTCGAGTTCTGACGCAGTAGAAAATGACTTCGTCGTCGTCACTCACGTGCTTTGTTGTTGGCTTCTACGCGCCTTCGTCGCGCGGCATCTCCGTCGTTCTTTCGCTTGCATTTTCGTGGGAGCGACTTCAGTCGCGATGCTTGGCTTTTTACGCTCCTTCGTCGCGCGGCATCCCTGCCGGTTTTTCACTCGCCTCCGGGCGAGCGAGTCACTTTCTCTTGTGTGGCCAAGAGAAGAGTAACCAAAGAGAAGGCCACCCCAAAGCGACGCTCTCCGGGCTTCCTGCCCTCCGAGTCCGCGAAGCGACTCCGGGGTTTGTCGACAGTCCATCCGTGGACTGACGCCAAACTGGCTCGCATCCTTGCGAGCCACCCTACGGGCTTTCCTCCGTCACTTCGCCGCCGCTCAGGGGGCCCATTGACTGCGCATCGTGCGCAGCAAAGACGAAGCAGCTTCTCGCACGCTTTGGCTTTGGCTTCTTGCTGCTGATTTGGCGCGTACGATGCGCGCTATCAGGGTCCCGTCACTCGCGGCGGGCCTGTGGAGGCGACTGCATGGATGCAGGAGGTAGAGCAACGCAGGAGCAGTTGCCGAAATTGTCCGAAGGATGGCCCAAACGATGTGGGCCAGTTCGACGCCAGTCCAGGGATGGACTGTCGGCGAACCCCGGGCAGGCCCCGCGCACCTGGAGCACAGGGACTGTGCGTAAGGCGCGAGTGTGGGGTGGCCTTCTCTTTGGTTACTTTCTTGACTGCGGGCTTCCTGCCCTCCGCCCTTCGGGCCAGCTGCGCTGTTCGCGCCGCTCCTGCGGCGCAGTGGCCACTCAAAGAAAGGTGGCTCGCTCGCCGGAGGTGAGTGAAAAAAGGCAGGGATGCCGCGCGACGAAGGCGCTTAACAAGGCCAAGCATCGCGACTGTAGTTGCTCCCACGAAAGCATGCGCCACGCCGACGGACGTTGGCTGCTTCGCTTTGTGTAATGCGAAAAGGTTTTCGTAACCACCCGTCAAAAACGAACCTTCGATCAAGAGACCAACAATGCCGTGGCCGACGCGGCCGAAACCCCCGTGCCTGCCAAGTGTGAATCCGACCTGCTAGAGTTTCAGCCATGCCGACAAACAAACCCCCACCGATGATCCTGCTGCGCAATGCCGAGGTGTTTGCGCCGGAGGCGCTCGGTCGCCAGCACCTGCTGATGGGCGGCGGACGTATCCTGGCCATGGCAGCGACGCCGATCGAGCCGCCGCGCGGTGTTGATGTCGAGATCATCGACTTGCAAGGTTTGCGCGTGGTGCCGGGTCTGGTTGATGGCCATGTGCATGTCACCGGCGGTGGTGGCGAGGGCGGCTTTGCCACGCGCATTCCGCCCCTTCCGCTGAGTCGCTATACGCACAACGGGGTGACCTCGGTGGTCGGCCTGCTCGGCACCGATGATTGCGCGCGCAGCATCCGCGAACTGGTCGCCAACCTGTACGCCCTGCGCGAACAAGGTTTGGGTGCATGGGGTTATTGCGGCGGCTATCACCTGCCCGCCTCGACCCTGACCGGCAGCGTGCGTGCCGACATCGCCTTCATCGATCCCTTGATCGGCGTGGGCGAACTGGCGATCAGCGATCACCGCAGCAGCCAGCCGACTCTGGATGAATTGCTGCGGGTTGCCTCGGATGCGCATGTCGCCGGCCTGATGACGGGCAAGGCCGGCATCGTCCACTTGCATCTGGGTGATGGTGAGCGCGGGCTCGATTTGATCCGACGTGCTTTGTCGAGCAGTGAATTGCCGGCGCGCGTATTCAACCCGACCCATGTCAATCGCCGGCGTGCGCTGTTTGATGAAGCGCTCGATCTGGCCGGGCAAGGTTGCCATGTCGATATCACCGCTTTCCCGGTCGAGGAAGGCGAGGACGCCTGGAGCGCGGCGGATGCCTTGCAGCGCTATCTGGATTCCGGCGCACCGGCGCAGCGCGTCACGGTCAGTTCCGATGCCGGCGGGTGCCTGCCCTGCTTTGATGGCGAAGGCCGTCTCACTCATATGGATGTCGGTTCGCCGGGCGCGTTGCTGGCGACCATGCATGAACTGCTCGCGCGTGGCCTGCCGCTCGAGCGCATCCTGCCAGCCTTCACCTGCAATGTCGCCGGTCTGTTGCGCCTGCCGGGCAAGGGCGTGATTGGCGTCGGCGCCGATGCCGACGTGTTGGTCCTCGATGAAAACGGCCGGCTTGCCGATGTCCTGCTTGGCGGCGTCTGGCATGTGCGCGGTGGACAGTCGCTGCGACGCGGCCGCTTTGAACCGTTACCATCTTCAGCCCATTCAAACGACGGTTTTCATTGATGCCAAGCAAGGTTCTGGACGGCGCAAAGCGGGGTTGGATCATTCCAATCGGAGGAGCCGAGGAAAAAGAGAACGATCCGCGCATCCTCAAGCGCTTCGTCGAACTGTGCGGCGGCAACAAAGCCGACATCGTCGTCTTTCCGACTGCCAGCCGGCTGGCTGACACCGGCGAGCGTTATGAAAAGATCTTCCACGAGCTGGGGGTGGCCGAGGTCGAAGCGATTGATTTCGACACGCGGCGCGATTGCGAGGAGCGCAGTCGCCTCGAACGCATCGCGCGTGCCAGCGGCCTCTTCTTCACTGGCGGCAACCAGTTGCGCATCACCACCCTGCTCGGCGGCACTTCGGTAGCCAAGCTGATCCGCCAGCGCAATGCCAATGGCGTCCCGGTGGCCGGCACCAGCGCCGGCGCGGCGATCCTGAGTGAGCACATGATCGCGTTTGGCGAGGAAGGCGGCTCACCGCGTGCCGGCAGCGTGCGCTTGGCACCGGGCCTCGGCCTGACTAACCGCTTCATCATCGATCAGCATTTCCGCCAGCGTGATCGGCTCGGTCGCCTCGCCTCGGCACTGGCCTTCAATCCGTTCGCGATCGGAATCGGCCTTGATGAGGACACCGCCGCCTTCATCGGGCCCGACAACACACTGGAGGTCGAAGGCAGCGGCTCAGTCACCGTGATCGATGCCTCCAACCTGCAATTTTCATCGATGGACCGCGCCAACGAAGGTGATCCGATCTGCCTGCTCGGGCTTGGCATCCACATGCTCGTGCGCGGTGCCACGTTCAACCTGTACACGCGCTGCGCCAGCGCTGGAACACTGAATTCTGCCAAGGAGTAACCGCAGTGCGCATACTCGATCGTTCGGTATATGTCGGCCCCTCGGCGTATGCGCATTTCCCGGTCATTCGGCTGATCCTCGATCTGCAGGATCTGGAAGCCTGGCCCACCGCACGGCTCGGTGCGGGCTATGTCGATGCGCTGATCGAAGCGCTGCCTGGCCTCGCCGAGCATGGCTGCTCGTACCGTGAACCGGGTGGATTCATCCGCCGCATGAAGGAAGACGAAGGCACCTGGCTCGGCCATGTGCTCGAACACGTCGCCATTGAATTGCAGAACATTTCCGGCGAGGACGTCACCTTCGGCAAGACCCGCAGCATCGACGACCGCCCCGGCGTCTACTCGGTCATCTACGAATATACCCAGCGTGAGCAGGGCATCGCCGCCGGTGAACTGGCGATGCATCTGTTGTGTTCGCTGTTACCGGTTGAAATCCGTCCGCACGGCGTTGTGCCCGCAGACTGGAACTGGCCCGAAGCGCGCGATGCCTTTATCCGATACGCGCAACGGCGTGCGCTGGGGCCGTCGACGGCCTCCCTGGTCAAGGCCGCCGAGGATCGCAACATCCCGTGGCTGCGCCTGAACGAGCAATCGCTGGTCCAGCTTGGTCATGGCAAATACCAGCAGCGCATCCAGGCGACGATTACCGGGCGCACCTCGCATATCGCCGTCGAACTGGCCGGTGACAAGGAGGAGACCAACAAGATCCTCGGCTCACTCGGCCTGCCGGTGCCGCAGCAGCACCTCGTGCAAACGGTGGAACAGGCCCAGCGTGCGGCACGTCGACTCGGCTATCCGGTGGTGACCAAGCCCTACAACGGCAATCACGGCCGTGGTATTTCGATCCGGCTTGGCAACGAGGACGAAGTTGCCGACGGTTTCTTGAAGGCACAGGTACATTCGCGCTCGGTCATCGTCGAGACGTTTCTCGAAGGTGACGACCATCGTCTGCTCGTGGTCAACGGCGAACTGGTCGCGGCGACGCGACGCACGCCGGGTCATGTGATCGGCGACGGCCAGCACACGATTGCCGAACTGGTCGAGATCGTCAATCAGGATCCACGCCGCGGCGTGGGTCACGAGAAGGTGCTGACCCGCCTCGAACTTGATGCGCAGGCCGAGATGATGATGGCGCGCGCCGAGGTCAGCGCAGCCAGCATCCTCGCCGAAGGCCAGATCATCCATTTGCGTTCGACCGCCAACCTGTCGACCGGCGGCACCGCCACCGATGTCACCGACATCATCCATCCGGACAACCGCGACATGGCCGTGCGCGCGATCCGCGCGATTGGTCTGGATGTCGGCGGCGTAGATTTCCTCAGCACCAATATTACCGAAAGCTACAAGTCGATTGGCGGCGGCATCTGCGAGTGCAACGCCGCACCCGGTTTCCGCATGCATGTCGCACCGAGCGAGGGCAAGTCACGCGACGTTGCCGGGCCGGTCATCGACATGCTGTTTCCCGCCGGCACGCCATCGCGCGTGCCGATTGCCGCGATCACCGGCACCAATGGCAAGACCACGACCGCGCGCATGCTTGCGCACATCGCCAAGATGGCCGGCTATACACCGGGTCTGACCACCACCGATGGCGTCTACATCGATGGCCAGCGTACCGTCGAAGGCGACATGACCGGCCCAGTCTCGGCGCGCATGGTGCTGGCCGATCCGCAGATCGATCTGGCCGTACTGGAAACTGCGCGCGGTGGTTTGTTGCGCGCCGGCATGGGCGTGCCCAAGGTCAATGTCGGCGCGGTCATCAACGTGCAATCCGACCATCTCGGCATGAAGGGCATCGACACGCTTGAACAACTCGCCGAGATCAAGCGCATCGTCATCGAAGTGGCCGAAGATTGCGCCGTGCTCAATGCCGATGACCCGCAGGTGCTGAAGATGTCCGGCTACACCGATGCCAAGGTGATCTGCTACGTGACGATGAACCCGCAACATGGCCTCGTCCGCGAACACATCCGTGCCGGAGGTCGCGCCTGTGCGCTGGAAGCCGGTATCAATGGCCAGATGATCACGCTGTACGACAAGGGTGGGCATATCCCGCTGCTGTGGACGCACCTGATCCCGGCCACGCTGGAAGGTCGCGCCATGCACAATGTGCAAAATGCGATGATCGCGGCGGCGATGGCATTCTCGATGGGGATAAAACTCGACGCGATCCGCCAGGGCCTGCGCACCTTCGACAGCACGTTCTTCCAGGCACCCGGGCGCATGAATGTGTTCAGCGAGCATCCGTTCAAGGTCCTGTTCGACTATGGCCACAACGCGCATGCGGTCGGCGCCATGGCGGATCTGGCCCAGCGTCTGGATGTCAGTGGTCGGCGCATTGTTGTGCTGGCCGGGCCGGGCGACCGCCGCGACCAGGATCTGCGCGAGATTGCGGAGGCCGTCGCAGGACGCTTCGATCATTACATCTGCCGTCGCGATGATGCCTTGCGCGGACGCGATCCCGACGAGGTTCCGAAACTTCAGTCCGCGCGCCTGCGCGAACTCGGCATCGCCGAATCGGCGATCTCGGTGATCCCCGACGAACAGGAGGCGATCGAGACCGCCCTCGGCATGAGCGAGCCCGGCGATCTGCTGCTGATCTTTGCCGACGCCCTGGTGCGCTCATGGAAGCAGGTGATCAAGTTCAAGCCAAACGATTTGCCGGAAACCCGCTCTGAGGTGAAGCCTCCGGAACCTCCAAGCGCACCGGTTCAAACCGAACCCGTATTCAATCCCAATCAATGGGACGGTGTGATCCGCGATGAACGCGGCATCCACCTGTCGCGGGAGCAGGACGACTGAGCGCGCAAGTACCCCTGTCGTTCGAGGACTCGCGCCGCCTGACCGGACCCAACCTGTACTTCACCGAGCCCGGTGCGGTGCTCGAGGCGATCGGTCACGGTGCCGATGACGCGCGCCTGATCGCCGCCTGGCAGGCCAACATTTCGCACATGCGCGCCGCCCTCGGCTGGCCCGACGCACCGGTGTGCGTGCGCCTGCACCGCCGCGGAATTACACTCGCTTTTGCCGCGCCGCTCGATCAGTTGTACAGCGCGACCGAGGTCAATGAATGGGCGTGTATGGCCGCGCGTGGCAAGGCTGAATTGTTCGCGCCGGGACATCCGCATGGCGGCGACGCCGAGTCCGCGCTGGCGACGCTGGGTCGACATGCAGCCGCCGAGCGACAAGCCGACCTGGTCGACCTGATCGCCGCCGCCGTGGCGCGCCGGATTCCGTATTTGCTGGATGACGACACGCTGAGCCTCGGTTTCGGCCATGGCGGGCACAGTTGGCCACGGGATCGCCTGCCGTCGATCGACGCGGTCGACTGGGCGATCCTGCACGGTATTCCCACTGCGCTGGTGACCGGCTCGAACGGCAAGACCACGAGCGTGCGCCTGCTAGCGGCGATGTTGAACGCCCATGGCCTGCGCACGGCCTTCAGCTGTACCGATGGTGTGTTCTTTGATGGCGAGAGCCTCGAAACCGGCGACTATTCCGGCCCGGCCGGTGCGCGCACGGTGCTGCGCCACCCGCACGTGGAAGCAGGTGTGCTTGAGACGGCACGCGGCGGCCTGCTGCGGCGGGGACTTGCCGTCCATCGCGCCGATGTGGCCCTGGTCACCAATATCAGCGATGACCATTTCGGCGAGTACGGCATCGATGATCTCGATGGCCTGAGCGAAACCAAACTGATCGTCGCACGCGCCCTCGGCGCAGACGGCCTGCTTGTGCTGAATGCCGATGATGCGCAGTTGCGCGCCCATGCCGGACAACTGGCTTGCCGCCTGGCCTGGTTTTCGCTGGATGACGACAACGTGCTGTTGCGTGCGCATCGCGCCAGCGGCGGCACAACCTGCGGCGTGCGCGATGGCCGGCTCTGGCTTGGCAGCGATGCACAGCGTTCCGATCTGGGCGCAATCGAGGCCATGCCGCTGACTGCACAGGCTCATGCCCTTTACAACATTTCCAATATTGCCGGCGCCAGCCTGCTTGCCAATGCCCTCGGTATTTCGATAGCGACGATTAGCGACGTGCTCGCTCGCTTCGGGCAGGACCGCCATGACAACCCGGGCCGGCTCGAACAGTGGCAATTCGGCGGCATCCGCGTGATCATGGATTACGCACACAATCCGGAGGGCCTGCGTGGGCTGCTCTCGATTGCGCAAGGCTTGCGCGGCAACGGCCGCCTTGGCTTGATTCTCGGCCAGGCCGGCAACCGCGAAGAACCCGAGATCCGTGCGCTGGCCGCAACCGCAGCATCGTTCGCCCCGGATCTGGTCGTGCTCAAGGATATGGAAACATTCATGCGCGGCCGCACGCATGGCGAAGTCGCCGGCCTGTTGCGCGACGAGCTCCTCGCGCACGGGCTGAATGCCGAGCATTTGCCGATGCACGCCAGCGAATTTGCCGCCGTCCGCCACGCCCTGGCGTGGGCCCGGCCCGGCGATTTGCTGGTCCTGCCCGTGCACGGCTTGACGGCCAAGACTGTTGTCGCCGGCTTGCTCGACCGGCTCGAAGCCGCAAGCTGGCAAGCCGGCCAGGCCTTGCCCGAGTCGTGAATCACGGCGGTGCGGCCGGAGCGTGCACCGCAGGCGGCGGCTTTGCCCGCGTGGTCGGGGCCGAAAGTTCGGCGAACAGACCGGCTTCGTGCCCTTGAGCGACCGGGGACCTGTCTGACCTGGTTCTGCCTGATGTCTCCGCGTCGACGGCTTCATCTAGCACGTTCCGGCATAGCCTGCGTTTCGAAGCGCTCCTTGCCCGATGAGAGCCGGCGAGTTAACGGCATCCGCCAATCAACAGACCCGCACAATACTCCGGCGAATGGAGAATCTGCCCATGAAGACGTAGTCGCAAAATGGGCCGATTAACCCGAATCCGGGTGATTGCCACGTAGAATAGGCGATTCGTCTTTTTCAAAACGGCCCGGATTACATGCCTCGACCTGCTTCGCTCGATTATGAGCAACTCCTCGCCTGCGCCCGAGGTGAGATGTTTGGCCCCGGCAACGCGAAACTCCCGGCTCCACCGATGTTGATGTTCGATCGCATCACGCGGATCGATGAAACGGGTGGCGTTCATGGCAAAGGCACCGTGCATGCCGAACTGGATATCCGCCCGGACCTCTGGTTCTTCGGCTGCCATTTCGAAGGTGATCCGGTCATGCCGGGCTGCCTCGGCGTCGACGCCATGTGGCAACTGGCCGGTTTCTATCTGCCCTGGCTCGGTGAGCCCGGGCGTGGTCGCGCGCTCGGCGTCGGCAAGGTGCGTTTCAGCGGGCAGGTGCTGCCGACGGCCAAGTGCGTGCGCTATGAAGTCGATGTGCGCCGGATCATGCGTGGCAAGCTCGCCCTGATCATTGCCGATGGTCGCACTTACGTCGACGATCGCGAAATCTATGCTGCCGACGATTTGCGCGTCGGTCTTTTCAAGTCAACGGATGGGTTTTGAGATGCGTCGTGTCGTAGTGACCGGCATGGGCCTGGTGTCCTGCCTTGGAAATACCCTCGAATCGGTTTCGACATCCTTGCGCGAGGCCATCAGCGGCATTTGCCATGTGCCGGAATATGCCGAACTGGGTTTGCGCAGTCGAGTAGCCGGGGTTCCGCATATCGATCTGGAAGCAAGCATCGATCGCAAGCTCAAGCGCTTCATGGGCGATGCGGCGGCCTATGCCTATGTCGCCATGCGTTCGGCGATCGCCCATGCCGGCCTTGGCGACGATCAGGTGCGCAACATCCGCAGTGGCGTGATTGCCGGTTCCGGTGGCGGTTCGCCGCAGTGGCAGATCGAGGCAGCCGAGTTGCTGCACAAGAAAGGCGTGCGCCGGATTGGTCCGTACATGGTGCCGCGCACGATGTGCTCAACCGTCTCGGCAACACTCGCCACCGCATTCGGTATTCTCGGTCTGAGCTACTCGATCTCGGCCGCCTGCGCGACCTCGGCGCACTGCATTGGCGCAGGTGCCGATTTGATCCGCCATGGCGCCCAGGATGTGATGTTTGTCGGTGGCGGCGAAGAGCTGCACTGGGGCATGACCTCGA
>JBDTCQ010000276.1:0-7135 GCA_039923515.1 Dokdonella sp. | reverse complement strand
CGAATACGGTGGTCGCCGGCAATCCGGCGCGGCGGGTCAGTGTGCTGACCCCCGCGACGAAAGGCGAAGTCGAGCAGCCTGCGACGATTCCGGCGGAGTCGTGATCACGATCCGCGGGCGTTCGAACCTGCATTCCGGGGCTAACCCCTGATGTCCTCGTTGTCGCGTTCTGGCAAACTGCGCAGCCTCGCGACACCGAACCCGGTTGTCCCGGACCAAGTCCCATCCCCACGACTTTCCAGAGTGGCGCATGCACACGATTGAAACCCGTATCCGCGATTTCGTCCGCGACACGTTTCCCTCCGAGGATCATGACGATCTCGCTGCCGAGCAAAGCCTGTTTGACGCCGGCATCCTTGATTCGATTGGCGTCCTCAGCTTGGTCACCTGGCTGGAGTCGGAGTTCGAGATCATCGTCGATGATGACGACGTGATCCCTGAGAATATCGATGGCATCGGCCCGCTGATCCGCTACGTCAAACGCAAGCGAGCCGAGGCGGGACTGCCGGAATGATCCGCTACGAGGAGCTGCTCCGCCGCTCTGCCGAGCGCGATCCTGATCGCATCGCCCTGGTCGCCCAGGGCAAGCGCACAAGCTATGCCGAGTTGCATGCCGAGTCCGAGCGCTTCGCCGCGGGCCTGGTCGACCATGCGCATTTGCGCAATGGTGAGCGTTGCGTGTTGTTCATCGACAACCGGCTTGAGGCGGCAATTGGCATTTTTGGCACCTTGCGCGCTGGCGGTGTCTTCAGCGTCATCAATCCGACCACCAAGGCCGACAAGCTGGCCTATGTGCTGAATAACTGCGAGGCTTCGGTGCTGGTGACCCAGGCGGCCTTGCTGCCGGTTGCCCGTGCTGCCGCCGCGCAGGCGGCGAGTGTGCGGCGCATCATCGTGGCCGACGTCGAGAATGACGCTGCAGGCGACGACATCGCCTGGACCGAATTCATGGCGACAGCCCCGGCCGTGCTGGATGCCGCAGCGCGTGGCATCGACATCGATCTGGCCATGCTCGTCTACACCTCGGGTTCGACCGGCCAACCCAAGGGGGTGATGATGACGCACCGGAACATGGTGTTTGCGGCGACCTCGATCACGACCTACCTCGAGGCGCGCAATGACGATGTAATCCTCAGCGTCTTGCCACTGGCATTCGACTACGGCCTGTACCAGTTGCTCATGTGCGTGATGATGGGCTCGACCCTGGTGCTGGAGAAATCCTTCGCGTTTCCGCAGAAGATCCTGCCGATGCTGGCCAGCGAAAACGTCACCGGCTTTCCACTGGTGCCGACGATGGCGGCACTGATCGTGCAGTTGCGCAACTTCAAGCCGGAATGGGCTGCGAGCGTGCGCTTCCTGACCAATACTGCCGCGGCATTGCCACCGGCGCATATCCAGAAGCTGCAGGATTTGTTCGCCCAATCGCGGGTATATTCAATGTACGGCATGACCGAATCCAAGCGTTGCACCTGGCTGCCGCCGGCGCAGCTGGCCAAACGCCCGGACAGTGTCGGTATCGCCATTCCGGGCACCGAAGCCTGGGTGGCCGATGATGAGGGCAAGCCGGTTGCGGCGAATGTGGTCGGTGAGCTGGTCGTGCGTGGCGGTCATGTCATGCAGGGCTACTGGCGCAATGAGGAAGCCACCGCAAAAACGCTCAAGACCGGGCGCTTTCCGTGGGAGAAAGTGCTGCATACCGGCGATCTTTTCCGCATGGACGAGGAGGGCTTCCTGTATTTCGTCGGGCGCAAGGACGACATCATCAAGTCGCGCGGCGAGAAGGTCAGTCCGAAAGAAGTCGAGAACGTGCTCTATGCGCTGGCCGGGATCAAGGAAGCCGCCGTCGTCGGCGTGCCGGACGAAGTGCTCGGGCGTGCACTCAAGGCGCTCATCGTAAAGGCCGATGATGTGGAGATCGAGGCGCGCGAAATCATCGCCCATTGCCTGTCCCGACTCGAGGATTTCATGGTGCCGCGATTGATTGAATTCCGCGACGCGCTGCCGAAGACCAATACCGGCAAGATCCGTCGTTCCGTGCTGCAGGCCGAGGCCGAAGGGCGCAGCCTGCCCGGCGACGAGGAATAGTCGCCAACCCGTTGGACTTCGCTTGAGTAGGGCGGAACCCGCGCAGCGGATTCCGCCGCACGAGACATCGTCTCGCGGCGCTGTGCAATTCATGCGCGATCGGCGGAATCCGCTTCACGGGCTGCGCCCCATGACATCTGGCGCGCTTTTCGTCGAATCAGATCAGCGCTTCAGCAACGTCCGCGTGACCGAGGAAGTCGCGTGGACTGGCTGTTCGGCCATAGGCACCGGACTGGAACACCACGACCAGGTCGCCCACTTCGGCCACATCCATCGGCACGCGATCGGCGAGCAGATCCAGTGGTGTGCACAAGGGGCCGACCACGCTGGCCGTTTCGGTTTCGCTGCTGCGCCGGTTGACCTCGACCGGATAATTCTTGCGCATGACCTGGCCGAAGTTGCCCGAGGCGGCCAAGTGCTGGTGCATGCCGCCATCGACAACCAGGAAAACCTGTCCACGCGAGATCTTGCGATCGATGACGCGGGCGACATAAAGGCCGGCCTCGCCGACCAGATAGCGGCCAAGCTCGATGACCAGATGGGCGCCGGGCAGATCCTTGCGCGCACGCACCGCCAGTTCATTCAGGTTGAGCAGGATCGGGTCGGTATCCAGCGGCATGTCGTTGACCGTGTACGGAATGCCGAAGCCGCCGCCCAGATTCAAGCTGCGCAGCGGCGCCGGAAACTGGTCACGCCACTCCAGGGCTAGCTCGTAGCAGCGCAGTTGCGACTCCACGATGGCCGCCGGCCGCAAATTCTGCGATCCCGCATACATGTGGAAACCTTCGAAGGCGAGCCCGGCCTGGCTGATTTTCTCAAGCATGTCGGTGACTTGATCAGCGTCGATACCGAATTGGCGTGCACCGCCGGCCATCTTCATGCCCGAGGCCTTCAGCTCGAAGGGCAGGTTGATCCGTACGGCGACGCGCGCAGGTTGGCTCAGTTGCCGGCTGGCGTCGGCAAGGATGCCAATTTCACGAAACGATTCGATATTGATCAGGATACCGGCGGCAACGGCTTGGCGGAGTTCGCTGGCAGACTTGCCTGGCCCGGCAAAGCTGATGTGCTCGGGCGACATTCCGCTATCGAGGGCGACGCGCAATTCGCCGCGCGAAGCCACATCGATGCCGTCAACCTGGCCGGCCATGTGACAGACCAGGGCCGGCATCGGATTGGCCTTCATCGCATAGTGCAGATGCACCTCGGCCGGCAATCTGGAGCGCAGATTTCGAGCCCTTGCGCTCAGGCGCTCGCGATCGTAGAGATAACACGGGGTTGAGCCGACCGACTCGACAACCAGTGCCAGCGGCCGACCGCCGACCAGCAGCTCGCCGTCCTTGCTTCTCTGCCACGGATCCCGACTGCACCAGTTCGCGCTGGTCGCCGTCACTGCTGGTGCTGGGTCGGTCATTCGGTGCCCGTCGGCTGCTGCGTCAAAGTCTGGCATTCTACGGATTGCATCATTGCCTCGCATCCCGGATGCAGGTCCGAGGTGTGGGGTTGGGCGTATTTCATTGGAGCGGGAATGCGCGTCGGATCAATTGCGGTTGTCGGGCAGGTTTGCGTCAGTGGTCAGGGGGCAGTGGCAGAAACGGATCTGATTTTCCAATCAAGAGCGTGTTTTCACGCCCTCCAAATGAATAAACAACAATAAAAATACAGGGAGTGCCGGGCATTACTGAATGCTCGGTGGAACTGCGTCGCAGTTTCCGGGATCGATCCAGCGGCTAACGGGTAATTGCGAGAATCATCACGAAAATCAGACATTTGAGAGTCCATTCTGCACTGCAACAAAAACCGGAGTCATGGACAGGTGCACTCCTCAAAGTCGTTGGCCGGCGTAATCATCCCTGATTGGAACCTGGCCAGGACGCTCGCAAAATGGTTGGAAAAAGATGCCCAGAATACTCATTCTCCTGCTCGCGCTGGTGAGCCTGCCCGCCGCGGCCAAAGAATGGTTTGTCTCCCCCGGCGGCAGTGACAACGCCAGCGGCACGCTCGCCGCACCGTTCAAAACCGTTCGTCACGTGCTCGACACCTCACTCGACATGACAAGCGCGGGTGATGTGATCACCCTGCGTGCCGGCACCTACAACGAGTGTGACGTGCGCCTGCGCAAGCCGCTTACCCTGCGCTCCTACGCCAGTGAACGTGCCCACATCCACTGCAACATCACCGTCAACAACAGCGTAACGATCCAGATCGATACGTCCGCCAGTGGCAGCGTCTTGCGTCAACTCGAGATCAGCGGTGGCATGTACTACGGCATTCAGCTGCAAACGGACTGGTATCCGGATCCCTGCTGCGCCACCAAGTCCGGCCCCTCAAACATCCTGCTTGAGGATCTCAAGATCCACGATACCGGCCGCGATGGCATCAAGATCACGCCAAAGTCCAACCATGTGACGATCCGCAACAATGAGATCTGGAAGACCGGAGCCGCTGAAGCGCCGGGTACGCCGCTCGACAACCGCAATGCGGATGGCATCGACAGCGTCAACGTTTCCAACCTGGTGATCGAGGACAACTACATCCACGACATCTCGACCACCGGCTTGTACTTCAAGGGTGGTTCCAGCGACGTCCTGGTCCAGCGCAACCGCATTGAAAACACGGGCATGGCCGGGATCCTGGTCGGCTTCGATACCAGCGTCGAGTTCTTTGACCGTACGATCAACCCGCAGTTTTATGAATCGATCCGCGGCACGGTGCGCAACAACATCATCCGCAATACGATTTACGAGGGTATCGGCCTGTACTCGGCGAAGGACGCCGTGGTCGTCAACAACACGATCATCGATACCGCCCAGCTGGGTCACGCCGCGATTTATTTCGGCGTGCCTGCGCAGGATTGGGATCCGATCGCCGGCCGCCCGCCCAGCATAAACCCCCTGATTCGCAACAATCTGGTCCAGCAGTACGGCGGCAGTTGCGTGGAAATCCGTCAATGGAACGAGTTTGGTGGTGTCTCCGGCCTGGTCGGAAACCCGAACACTGATTTCAATCTCTTTACAAACAGCAACGGTGCCTGCGTGTTCCGCGATGCGCGTCCCGGCAGCCCGATTTCCGCGGGTGGAACGCTGGCCCAGTGGCGTAGCTATGAGTCAGCTGATTTGCACAGCATTTACGCCCCTGCGGGCATTGATGCGAGCGGCCATCTGCTGGCTGGCAGTGCCGCCATCGATGCCGGCACCACACTGACCCAGGTCACCGACGATTTCGACAAGCAACAACGCTATCCGCCGTACGACATCGGCGCCGATGAATTGAATGCGCCCCCGCCAAACCAGATTTTCCTCGGACACTTCGACTGAAATTCGGTGACGGCATCACGCGCACTGCTGACCCACAAGTTACCCATCACCTTGGTCTGACGCAGGGCGGAATCCGATCCCTGGATACCGCCTTGCGTCAGCTGACGGCGTGTTTGGATTAGACTCGATTGTTCCGTCATGTCGCGCCAGCTGTCTGAGCTGGCCAGGGAAATCCCTCTTGTCCCGACTCCTGCTGCTCTTTGTGGTGCTGGTTGCTTTCCCGGCCATGGCCCGCGAATGGTTTGTCTCTCCCGAGGGTGACAACGCATTGGGCGACGGAAGTCGGGCGCAGCCGTTTCGCACGGTTGGCCACGTGCTCGACACCTCGATCGACCTGACCAAGGCAGGCGATACCATCATCCTGCGCAAGGGGGTCTATCACGAATGTGATGTGCGCCTGCGCAAGCCTCTGACCTTGCGCGCGGAGACCGGGGAGAGCGCGCACATCCAGTGCGACATGAAGGTCAAGGACAGCGTTGTCGTCCAGATCGATCCGGAAGCCAGTGGCAGCCGCGTTGCCGATCTCGAACTCAGCGGCAGCATGTATTACGGCATCCAGTTGCAGACGGGTTGGTATCGCGGTGAGGGTCAGCAACAATCCGGGGCCAGCAATGTCGTGCTGGAGAACCTCAAGATCCACGACACCGGTCGCGATGCCATCAAGATCACACCGAAGTGTGATCACGTGACCATCCGCAACAGTGAAATCTGGAATACCGGAGCCGCCGACCCACCGGGTACGCCGCTCGAACAACGCAACGCCGAAGGCATCGACAACGTCGGTGGCTCGCACATGCTGGTCGAGGACAATCATATCCACGACATCGCCACGACTGGCCTTTATTTCAAAGGTGGTGCCAGCGATGTCCTGATCCAACGGAACCGCATCGAGAACACCGGCATGGCCGGCATCCTGGTCGGATTCGATACCAGCGAGGAATTCTTCGATCTGCAAACCAATCCGGAATACTACGAATCAATCCGCGCCATCGTGCGCAATAACATCGTGCGCTACACCGGCTATGCGGGCATCGGGCTGTATGCGGCGCGCGATGCGCAGGTCCTCAACAACACGATTACCGATGCTGGCCGGCTCGGGCACGCCGCCATTTATTTCGGCATCCCGTTCCAGGATTGGGATGCCAACGCCGGTCGGCCGCCCAGTGTCAATCCGGTGATCCGCAACAACCTGATCGTCCAGGACGGTGGCACCTGCGTGGAGATCCGCTGGTCGCACGAGCTGGGTGGATTGTCCGGCCTGCGTGGAGTGCCCGGAACCGACTACAACGGCTATCAGAATCGTCGTGGCGAATGCCGTTTTGTCGACATGCGCATAGACAGCCCATTGCGCGGTGGCAACCTTGAAGAGTGGCAGGCACATGAGCACAGTGACGCGCACAGCCTGAGCGCCGATTTCACGCTTGATGCGCAAGCCAGGCCGGGACCGCAGAGCCCGGCCATCGGCGCCGGAATTCCGATTGGTGGGGTCACGCTCGACCTCGAAAAACATCCCCGATCGGCAACCAATGACCTGGGTGCCCTTCAGTCCGCGAAACCGTGATTGTCACGTTTGCAGCGCACACACGGATGGCTGATCGTCTACTCGTCTTCATCCGCCGAGGTCAGGTGCATTTCATTCAGTGGCGCCATATCCGTCGAGTTATCTGACCAGCGTGCCACCAGCGAACGCCGGCTGCGCTCGACAAAACCCGCCGACTGCCAGCCCGCCAATGCTG
>JBDTCQ010000275.1:0-7121 GCA_039923515.1 Dokdonella sp. | reverse complement strand
CAGGCTGACACGGCGACGACCAGCGCGGGCGCGGCCGTCACGATTGATGTGTTGGCCAACGACAACGATCCGGACGGAGGCACGTTGACGCTGACGTCGGTTACGCCGCCCGCGAGTGGCAGCGCCGTCATTTCCGCCAACCGGATCATCTATACGCCGACTGCCGGTTTTGTTGGCGTGGATTCTTTCCGCTACTCGGTCAGTGACGGGCAGGGCGGATCGGGATCCGCACTGGTCAGCGTTTCCGTGGGTGCTCTGGCCAACACTCCTCCCGTCATTCGCAACGACTCGGCAACCACTCAGTTTGAGCAGCCGGTGACAATCAACGTGCTGGCCAACGACAGCGATGCGGATGGCGACACGCTCAGCGTCATTGCCATCACTACGCCGTCGCATGGATCGGTGTTGTTGGCGGGTAACGTCGTCACCTACACGCCGGATCCGGGTTACAGCGGCGCGGATTCGTTCACCTATACAGCCAGCGACGGACGCGGTGGTCAAGGTACGGCGACGGTCAGGATTATCGTTGCGTCAGCGAGCAATCGTGCTCCGATTGCCAACGACGACAACGCAACCAGCGGCGGTTTGCCGGTGACCGTCAATGTGCTGGCCAACGACAGCGATCCCGATGGGGATCCGCTGACGATCGTCAGCGTGACCGCGCCAATCGGCGGTGGTGCGGCTGCTATCACGGGCAATTCGGTGACCTACACGCCGCTGAGCGGATTTGTCGGAGTGGATCGCTTCAACTACACGATCAGTGATGGCCACGGTGGCAGCGCGTCGGCGATGGTGACAATCAATGTGACAGCGCCAGTCAACCGGCCGCCAGTGGCCGTGCCGGATGCCTACACCATTGCGGCAACATCGCTTGTTCTGGTCATGCCTGTTCTCACCAACGACAGCGATCCTGACGGTGATCCGCTGACGATCACCGGTGTCACCCAGCCGCCCACGGGCCAGGGGACAGTGGCCATCACGGGTTCCGGCCAGACGATTACTTTCAATCGCCAAACCGTTTTGCCGGCTACGTTCACCTACACGATCAGCGACGGGCGGGGTGGCACCGCGACCACGAGCGTGACGGTGACGCTCGCAACCACGATCAATCAGCCACCGGTGGCCGTGAACGACACGGTTTCATTGGCCGCAGGAGCGGTGTTCAACGTGTTGATAAACGACAGCGACCCGGATGGTGATCCACTGACGATCATCAGCGTCACCCAGCCTTTGAGTGTCGGAGGGAGTCCGGTTGGGACGGTCGCTATAACCGGGGCAGGTCAAACGGTGACGTTTAACGCATTTTCACCGGTGACCTTGCCTGCGACCTTCAACTACACCATCAGTGACGGTCGGGGTGGCACGGCTACCGCAACGGTGACGATCCAGCCCTGAGTGGTTGTTAACGCGGGAAGGTTTTGCGAATCGAATGAAGCGCCGCGATCCGGGTTGGAATAATCCCAGCCCGGATCATGCTGATTCTTTTCGTCCGGGTGCCAACGCCTTCACACCGAAGGTCCTGGCCGCGATTACCCGCTGCGACAACGTCTGCAACGAGGGTTTCCCTTGCGTTGCTACGCTGTCAGCTGTTCATCTCGGGACGATGCGCGTGTGCAAACCCCGAGGTGCTCGATGATTTGCTGTTGCAGGAACGCGTTTGACCACGCATTCGGCCGTTGAAACTTGCATCGATGATTGTGTTGGATGAGCGCAAAATTTCCGTCATTCGCTGGCGCGATCAAGTGCCGCGATATCCTCAGTCGATAGACTCAGTTGCGCGGCGCCGATCAGCTCATCGAGTTGATCGAGTGAGGTTGCACTCGCGATCGGCGCGGATATGCCAGGCTGGGCCATGACCCAGGCCAAGGCGACCTGAGCGGGTTTGGCGCGATGGCGTGCGGCGACTTCATCCAGCGCTGACAGCACGGCCTTGCCGCGCGTGTCCAGATATTTGCGCACGCCGTTGCCACGCGCACTTCTGGTGAGATGTCCTTCGTCACGGTATTTGCCAGTCAGGAATCCGCTGGCCAGGGCGAAGTAGCTGGTCACACCAAGGTTGTGTTCGCGCACCAGGGGTTCGAGTTCCCGCTCGTAGCCGCCGCGCTCCATCAAGTTGTATTCCGGCTGCAGGACTTCGTAGCGTGGCAGGCCTTCGCGCTTGCTGATGTCGAGTGATTCCGCCAAGCGTGCCGCGCTGAAATTGGATGCGCCGATTGCCCGCACCTTGCCTTCCTCGATCAGCCTTGCGTAGGCACCCAACGTATCCGCGATCGGTACCTTGGGATCGTCCTCATGCGAAAAATAGACATCGATCGTTTCGACGCCGAGCCGCTGCAATGATCCCTCTGCGGCGGCGCGAATATTCTCCAGCGCCAGCCCCGGGAATCGCTTCCATTTGGCTACTTTAGTAGCCATCACGACATCATTGCGCCTGCCGCTTTGACGCAGCCAATTGCCGATAATCGTTTCCGATTCTCCGCCGCTGTTGCCCTCAACCCAGGCGGAATAGCAGTCGGCGGTATCGATGAGATTGAAACCCGCGTCAACAAAGGCATCCAGCAGCGAGAACGATGTCGCCTCATCGACAGTCCAGCCGAATACATTGCCGCCGAATGCAAAGGGCGCGATGTGGATGCCGGAATTTCCAAGTGTGCGTTGTTGCATGACTTTCTCCGCAATGGGTGGGGACGCGGGTGCTCGATCCCGTATGCGCGTCAACTCGATGTGGTTGCGGAGAGCAGCGCGTGCAGCCGAGCCGTCTGTGATCAGGCGCTGCGATCCACGTCGGATATCCCGGTGCGGATCGCAACTGCGCTGAACATTGCGCCGGATGAGCTTTAAGCTTCAGGCGCAGATCAGCTGACCGTCATTCCGCACTGGCCTTCTTCTTCGGCGGAAATGCCTCCAGCAAGGGCTGGATGAGGTCGATTGGCAGCGGGAAAACGATGGTCGAGGCATTGCCGCCGCTGGACATGTCGGCCAGGGTCTGCAGGTAACGCAATTGCATCGCTTGTGGTTGCTGCGACAACACTGCGGCGGCATCACGCAGCTTTTCCGAGGCCTGCAATTCGCCTTCGGCATGGATTACCTTGGCGCGGCGTTCACGTTCGGCCTCGGCCTGGCGCGCAATCGCACGGACCATGGTTTCATTGATGTCGACATCCTTGATTTCGACATCTGAAATCTTGATGCCCCATGGATCGGTGGCCTCATCGAGTGTTTGCTGCAACGTGTGGTTGATTGCGTCACGCTTGGACAGGATCTCATCGAGTTCATGCTGGCCGAGCACGGCACGCAGACGCGTTTGTGCCAGTTGGCTGGTGGCCTGGTAAAAATCCGCTACCTGCAGAACAGATTTGTCCGGATCGACGACGCGAAAATAAACCACGGCGTTGACGCGCACGGAGACGTTGTCGAGCGAGATGACATCCTGAGGAGGTACGTCCATCACATTGACGCGCAGGTCGACGCGGATCATGCGCTGGATGATCGGCAGCAGCAGAATCAGCCCCGGCCCTTTCGTGCCCGTGTAGCGTCCCAGGGTCAGGATCACGCCGCGCTCGTATTCGGGCAGGATCTTGATCGTGGAGGTCAGCAGAAACAGGATCAGAATGACCAGTACACCCGCGAATCCAAACATGATTGTCTCCTTTCAAGAGTGCGCCAAATGCGCACGATTCATTCTGGTGCGACCCACAACGTCAGGCCATCGCGGCGCAATACGCGGATGCGTGTGCCGGCCGGCAATGCCAGTTCGCTGCGAACCTGCCAACGCTCGCCAAGGAATCGCGCCTGGGCGAGGCCGCCTGCAGTGATGGCATCAAGCATCTCGCCCCGGGCATCGAGTATTTGTTGGCTGCCGCTGATGACGTGCGCGCGGCGTGATCGCATGACCAACCAGATCACGAGTGCAAGCAAGCCGAAGGCGCCGGCCGCGATGCCGCCAATTACGCCCAGGTTGATGGAATAGCCGGGAACATCGGTGTTGAGCAACATGATGGATCCAAAAACGAAGGCGACCGTGCCGCCGATTCCGAGTGTGCCGTAGGCGGGTGTGAATGCCTCCGCGATGAGTAATCCGACACCCAGCGCCATCAAGGCGAGACCTGCGTAGTTCACCGGCAGCATCTGCAATGCATACAGACCCACCAACAGGCAGACGGCCCCGGCAACGCCAGGCAGCAAGCCACCGGGATGAAATGCCTCAAGTACGAGGCCGTAAATGCCGGCCAGCAAGAGCAGATACGCAATGGTCGGATCGGTGATGACGGCCAGGAAACGCGTGCGCCAGTTTGGCGCGTAGTCGCGGATCTCCGCGCCCTTGAGTCTGAGAGTCACAGTGTGTTCGCCAACGCGCACTGCGCGGCCATCGGCTTGGGCGAGCAGATCGGCCGTGTTTGCGGCAATGATATCGATGACGCCGTCGGCAAGCGCTTCGCGTGCGGTCAACGTCGCTGCGCCGCGTACGGCTTGTTCCGCCCATTCGGCATTGCGTCCGCGCAACTGCGCGAGCGAACGAATATAGGCGACGGAATCATTCAGCACCTTGTTGGATTCAGCGTCAGATGTAGGAGCCTTGGTTTTCGCAGATTTCGTGTCGGACGGCGGCTTGTCGGGAGTACTTTTGTCTGCCGCAGGCGTCTTGTCGGCTGGCGGATCTGGCATTGCCGGCAAGGGCATTGCGCCACTGATCGGGACTGGTGTCGCCGCGCCGAGGTGGGTCGCGGGTGCCATCGCTGCAACCTGTGCCGCATAGAGGATGTAGGTGCCGGCCGACGCCGCGCGTGCACCATCGGGTGCGACATAACCGAGTACCGGGACGGTTGCGGCGAGCATGCTGCTGACAATCTGGCGCATTGAGCTGGCCAGACCACCCGGCGTGTCAAGTTGGAGCACGACGGCGACCGCACCATCCTTCAACGCACGTTGTGCGGCGCTATCGAAATACTCTGCCGCGGCCGGACCAATCGGCCCGTTGAGCTGGATACGTGCGACAAACCCGGCATCGTTTGAAGATTCGGGACTCTGCGCCACGACTCCAGCGACCAGCAGCGTGCACGCGATCGAAATACAGGCAGTCCATAAGCGTTTCATCGGCGCGAATCTCCAAGCGATGCCCAGGTCCGAACGTCGAAATCAGACCTTGATGCATTAGCACCCTACGACATGCGCCCGATTCGCGCCTATTCAACGCTTTCGGTCCGGTCGAGCGTCCGTGACGAGGTCGACGCTCCGCAATGACGCATTTTCAGCATCATTTCTGCTTGTTCAATCCGTCGGATGCAGAGTTGCGTCCGACCCCCGGTACGACACGGAGCGCAGCCCGTCGAGCTTGCGCAAACTGTCGGTCAGTTCGGCGAGTTGCTCTTTGCGCACGGAGCGATCGAGCACGATGTCGAGAGCATCCTCACCACTGTTGGCGTCGCGCCGCATGAGCAGTTTGAAGCTTGACAGTTGATGCTGCAAAAGTGCTTCCTGTACCGATCCCAGTGTTGCCGTTCCGGCAAGTCGCGCGGTGATCCGCGGAGCCGGATTTCGAGGCTGAATGAAACGCCGTTCAATGGGCTTGAGCAAGGCCAGGATCACCCAGATCAAGGCGGTGGCGAGGCTCGCGGCGATGAACAATCCACTGCCGGCAGCCAGTCCGATGGCTGAAACGGCCCACAGGCCCACAGGCCCGCGGCCGTAGTCAGTCCCTTGATCACTTGTTCGCGCTGCAGGAACAGAATCGTGCCGGCGCCAATAAAGCCGACCCCGCTGATCACCTGGGCAGCGATACGGGAAGGATCAAGCACGATGTTGGCGTGGCCCAGCACATCGGCAAAGCCGAATGCAGAGACAATCATGGCCAGCGCGGCACCCACGCTGACCAGCATGTGCGTGCGCAAACCTGCGGCCCATTCGAGGTGCCCCCGATTGACGCCGATGACGGCACCGAGGACTGCAGCGAGGGTAAGAGGGGTGAGGATTTCCAGCGGATCGATCATTCGGGGGAAGCAACCTGCCATCGTCATCGTCCTGAGATTATCAGCCGATATCTGCAATGGAAGAATACGCCGCTTGGCGGCTAGGCAACGCGGACGTTGCCGCTGCGCATGGATGGGTTATCGCAGCGAGGGATCCGCCATCGCTTCACCCATGCCACGTGACTGTTGTTGGCGTAGGGGTTATCGCTGCAAGTCACGATGAACGGGCGGAACGACCGTTAGTCGTTCCGCCCCGTGCAAGTGCCTGACATCTTGCAAATTCGATCAAGCGATGGCGCAGTGCGCTGCAAGCCAACAGCGCAAAGGTAAATCAGTCGGCAGTTTTGCCGGCTTCATCAACCGGTGTCGGTGGCTTCTTGCTGGCTGCGGTGGTGCGTGAATGAAATGCAGCAGATGTGGCTGTGGTCCGCAGCGGGGTGTTGCCGAGAACGTCAATCCGACCGCCGCGCTTCTTGAACTCGGCAATATCGTGGAGGATCGCTTCACTGGTGAGGACGCGATCCCCGGGTTTTGCTTTCTGTCGGGAAAAAGTCTGCGAGCTGCTGGCGGGGCGGCTGGGACTCGGGTTGGGTTTGGTGGACATCTGAACTCCTTGGACTGGCTGATTCAGGGTGCGGTTGCTTTGATGAGCAGCCGCCAGAGCCGATTGGCGAGGAGAAATCCCTGCAAATGACCCCGTGCGAGGCTTCTTCCTGGGCATGAATGAAGGGCGTTACCGGAACCGTGTCGGACGGTAGGCGCACCCCCGGCGCATGCGGAAGAGCCGGCCATCATACGAAAAGTGATGTGAACGAGATGTTATCGTCGTCGAAATGCATTGAAACTGCCTTCAGCATTTGACGATGAGGAGAGCCTTGCCTGTTTCCGCAGGGGTTGCGTGCCGAGATGAGCCAGTCTGCCGGAGCTTGCGTGAGATGAGATCCCTCCGGCTGCTGCAAGGTTGACTGCTTGCAGTTGGCGCGGTCATTTTCGGCTGATTCGGGTACGCCATCAGGACTCGCCAGCGACTAAGTCAGTCGGCTCTGCCTGCCACTCTCCATAGCGGACAACGACGTGCTGCAGCCTGCTATCTTTCCGATGTCGAATAGCCATGGGCATGCAATGACAGATCCGATCACGGGATTGGTGTTGACC